>NZ_VWWK01000008.1:0-103881 GCF_011753035.1 Burkholderia sp. Ax-1720
GGACGGCAAGGACCCCGGCGTGCTGGTGCTGTCGCGCTTCGCCGGCGCCGCCGAGCAGTTGACCGACGCGCTGCTGGTCAATCCCTACGACATCCAGGGCACCGCGCGCGCGATCCAGGCAGCCCTGGCCATGCCGCTGGACGAGCGCGTGCGGCGCCACACGGCCCTGCTCGCCGAGATCCGCAAGCACGACGTGCACTGGTGGACCACCCGCTTCCTCGGCGCGCTCGACGATACATCCGCCACGCATGTGATCAATCACGTTCACGCGATCGCTTAGGCTTGCAGCACGTCGTCTGCACCATGTTACATAGGCAACGATGCATGCCTCTTTGACCCGCTCTGCATCTGCGACGGCACTCGTTTATTTCGTGGACCAACCCATTCTAAGATGTCTAGCGACGAAGCTAGTGGCAAGGGCAACCCCGCTACCGGGCAACAATCTCATCCATCAGCGCAGTGGCCGATCACGCCGCCCCGCCCCCCGCAAAACATAGTAAAGCGGCAAGACACATGTCACCATAAAGTCCACGCCGATACTGCTCAGAGCGTGGTCCAATACGGATTTCTCAGTTGCCACTAGAGCGCCGAGCGAATAGTGCGGCGCGTCACCAGCACGGGGACATCACCATGCAATCACAGCAAACCATGCCCCAATACGAGCTAGCATCTTCATTGACGGCGCTCCGCCTCGTCTCACTGTGCTCGGCCTTCGATGCTAGCCGGCGACGGCATGCGCATTCGATCGAGCGCGAAGTCGGGCAACGTCTGCGCGAGGTCCGACGCCTGTTCAAAACTCACTAGGCTTGGCGGCTCGTCCTTAGACGCGAGATCGAGCAACTTGAGTTCAATCGCCTGTCGCCCGAGAATCAAGCTGCGCGTCACAATATAGCGAGTGTGCCCGTAGTCTTCGTGTCGAAAAATCTCGGCTATGCTTCCCTCGATCACTGCATACCATGACTCGGCGTTAACTGAGCAGGCGCGCCAGGTAACACCACCGATCTTGCGCGTGCCCCATTGAAAAGCCTCAGTCCAAGAACAGCCAGCCTGAGCTGAACTCAGGTTTCCGTTGTATGCGACCAGCCGAGCGATGTCGGATGCTCTAACGGTGGCGTGATAGCTCGGCCCCTCATCCGCCTGGGAGCTGAGCGTTTCAACAATCCGGATGTGCGAAAGCGTTCCTATTTCGACACGTTCTAATGACGTCGTGAGGCCGGTACGCGTGATTTTCCAGCGGTAACCGCCCCACTCGACACTGCCTTTGGAGGCCTGCCGCGCGAGAGCGATAAAGGTAGAAATAGCGTGCGTCATATCGGCTCTCCCAGAGAGTCCACAATCAAGCTCGTCATATGGGCAAGCACCGCCCGCACGAAGGTTGGCGCCATCTGCTCAGCTTCCTTAACGGATACCTGCGGTGTCGAGCGAAAGCCCAAATATATGAGATACCATGCCCCATCGACCTCGTACTGTATACGCGCGCGGTGGCCTGCGAACAGTGCGCTATAGCCGCCGACGTTGTTGCTGTCACGCTTCCAGTGCTGCTGGGCATAACCTAAGAACTGCTGATGAGCATCGGTTGGAGTCATAAGGCCTGCATGGGAAGGTTGATTTGGCATCTGAGAAGTATGCCAAAGTCCGGCTGCAAGCCATAGTGAACTGTCCAGAGCACACCAGACACCCCGGACCCTCACACCGCGGCCTGTTCAAAGGCGATGGGTGCCATCGGGCAGCAAATGCACAGATGTCGGTCCTTGCCCTGCCTTGTCGTAAAACCACCCTTAGCCGACAACACCAGATTTGGTCGACAAGAAGGATGAATCAGGCTCACGAAGGGGTTTGCATAAAAAATAATACCCCGACGAACCACGCACCGTTCGAATGAAACGGCTGCCGTCACGATCGTAGAGTTTGCTCCGGAGCTGCTTGATATGTACCTCGACGACATTGGTGCCCGGATCGAAATTACGCTGCCAGACCGCTTCGAGATTCATCCGGCGCGTAACGGTGCGTTGCGGGTTCAACATCATGAATTCCAGCAGCCGGAATTCCGTCGGCCGAAGCATCACCAAGGTTGAACCGATCAATGCGACCCGCCTGATCCGGTCGAGCGTGATGCCTGGCGCATGGAGTTGCAGCATCGGTTCGGCAAGCGGGGAAGGACGAGCACGCGACTGCCTACGGTACAGTGCCATCACACGGGCCGCCAACTCCTCGTCGACGAACGGGGAGGACAGGTAATCGTCCTCACCAGAACGGGACCGCCGCATCAGGAATCGGTGCGCAACTGAGCGTCGGCTTACGCGCCGGCATTCCTTCGATTCTCCTGAATACGGTCCTGCTCAGCGCCGCGGATGCAGTCGGCATCGTCATCGCGCGCGGCGGATTGCTCAAGCTCCTGCTCACGCTCGCGGGCCACGAACATACGCCGGGAATCGCCGGCACCTGGATTTTCCAACAGTTTTTCCACGTGGCTGTCGGGATCGCGATGATCATCGTCTACGGACTACTGTTGGGCTCCTGGCGCGCCCCAGCACTCCTCAAGGGTGTGCTCGCCGCGGCGATCGTCTGGCTGCTCAACGCCGGCATGGTACTGCCCATGCTCGGCGAAGGCTTCGCGGGCTCCCGCGTGCTGACGCCCGGCGGCCTCGCGGCCTTCGCGGTGGCGCACACGCTGTTCTTCGTGGTCGGCGCCGCGCTCCATGAAAGATGGAAAGGACGGACCGGCGAAATCGAACACCGAAGTGGCGTCGACAAGCCATGACCGACGGCCCCACGTCATTTCTGGTAGCGCGACACTGGTTCCCGTACGCCGAGCGTCTGTGCCATCAGCACGAGGTCCGCGAGCGAATCGGCTTCCATCTTGCGCATCAGGTTGCCGCGATGAATCTTCACGGTGATCTCGCTGAGTTCCAGCCTGCCGGCGATCTGTTTGTTCATCAGGCCCGCGGAAACCAGCCCGAGCACATCGCGCTCGCGCGGCGTCAAGGCTTCGAAACGCGCTCGCAGCAAGGCCTTCTCCCGCGACACCGTGCGCTGCTCGCGGCCCCGCGTCAGCGCCTCGTCGATCGCGGCCAGCATCGCGGATTCGTCAAACGGCTTGGATAAAAACGTGATAGCCCCGGCCCGCATGCCGCGTACGGTCATCGGGATATCGCCGTAGCCGCTCATCAGGATGACGGGCAGCGATGTATCGCTTTCGGCCAGCTCTTGCTGGAAATCCAGGCCATCGACGCCGCGCAGCCGCACGTCGAGAATCAGGCAGGCAGCCGCATCGATATCGTCGCAAGCCAGGAATTCCTCGGGCCCGTCGAACGCGCGCACACGATGGCCATGGGAGCGCAGCAAGGTATCGAGCGATTCGCGCACGTCGGCATCGTCGTCGACGATACAGATCAGTTCACTGGCGGACAGATCGTGCGTGTCATTCATCGTGGATCTCGCTCGGGCGGATGCGTGCATTCATGTGGGAGGCGTGGCCTGGCGCCGGAGCAGGCTCAGGCAAGCAACAAGGTTTCGACTTCGCCGAGCAACCACTCGGGATCCGCCGGCTTTGCCACGAAGCGGGCCACGCCAAGCAACCGGGCCCGCTCGCGAGCCTCGGGAGTCGGATAGGCCGTCATCAGGATCACCGGCACGTCGCGACCGCGCGCCTTCAGCTCGCGCTGCAGATCGAGGCCGTCCATGCCATGCATGTGCAGGTCGGTGATGACGCATCGCATGGTCGGCAATTCGACCGATGCCAGCAGCGACTCGGCGGCTTCAAAACCGCGCACGGCGATGCCAGCCGAGCGAAACAGGGTGCCGATGCTGTCGCGCACTTCCTCGTCGTCGTCGACAATGCCAATCAACGTATCCTTGCCACCTGCCATGTCGCCCTCGCCGCGGCGCATCCGCGATCCCTGAAAGCCGATATTAGTGACATGCATCGAGGCACGCCACACATACCAAGGTTTGCATCAGACAGACGCCAGCGGCTCCGCGTATGCCGCCGGCAGCGTGAACCTCACCTCGGCGCCCGGTCCGTGCGGGTTGTTCGCGGCGCTGATGCGCCCGCCCTGGGCCTCGATGATCGACCGGCAGATCGACAATCCCATGCCCATGCCGTCCGCCTTGGTGGTGAAAAACGGCTCGAAAACGTGCGAGGCATGGTCGGGAAAACCGGGGCCGGTATCCTGCACGCGAAGCTGGACCATGCCGTCAGGCTGTTGCGCGGCACCGATCCGGAGCTCGCGCTTGCTTGAGCCAGGATCATGCATCGCCTGGATGCTGTTCATCATCAGGTTCACCAGCACCTGCTGCACTTGCACGCGATCGGCACACACCTTGGGCAGCTCACCGCTCCAGTCGCGCCTGAGCGTGATATCGGCGTGCCGGACCTCCCGTCCGACCAGCTCGATCGCATCGTCGGCCAGCTCGGTCAGATCGAGCAGCGTAGCCTGGGGGGGCGCCTTGCGCGCCAGCGACCGGACCCGACCGATCACCTCGGCCGCGCGCGTGCCGCTCGCCGTGATCTTGTCCAGGCAATGCCGGATTTCCCCGAGGTCCGGCTCCGGGCGGTCCAGCCAACGCTGTCCGGAGCGCGCGTAGTTGATGATCGCGGTCAGCGGCTGATTGACCTCATGCGCGATCGAGGCCGACAACTGGCCGAGCATGGACACGCGCGCCGCGTGGGCAAGCTCGGCCGAGGCGGCCTCGATCCTTGCGCGCGCCTCGTTGCGCTCGGTCACATCGAACGCCATCAGCAGGACATGCGAACCCTGGTCCCCCTCGGGCAGCAGGCTCACGCGCAGCACCACATCGGCAATACGACCGCTGGGCGTGATCAGCCGCGTTTCACTCTCGGCCATGGCGGCGCCCCCAGCCAGCGCCGCGAGAATCCGCGCGAAGCCGCCGCGCCCTTCAGGCGGATGCGCGCGGCAGGGATTCGAGCCCACCAGACGCTCCACACTGCCGGTCTCGAACAAATCGACCGCTGCCTGATTGCCGTTTCTCACCACCGCCCCGGCGATCGCCCGCTCGACCACGTCGGGATGCGCCACCAGCCAGGTATCGAGGGGCGCATCGACGGGCGCCTGTTCTCGCACCACGCGCAAGCTGGCGGACCAGTCCGATTCCCAGGCGGCGAAACCGGCGAGATCGAAAATGGTTCGATAACGCCGCTCCGAGGCGCGGCGCTCGAGATCGGCGCGCCGCAACTCGGTCAGATCCGCGCTCGACTCGATCACGCCGATCGCGCGGCCGCCGGGGTCCCGGCGCGCGAGCCAGCGGCTGGCCAGCACGATGCGCGAACCATCGCGCCGGGTCCGGACGATTTCGCCGGACCACTGCCCGCGCGTGTCCAGCGTCGATCGCACTTCCGCCGACGGAAACGCGCAATGCAGCAGATCGCTGCAAACGCGCCCGACCGCCTCCTCGCGCGTCCATCCGTAAAGCTGCTGCGCGCCGTCGTTCCAGTACAGGATGACGTCGTGCGGGTCGCGGATGATGACCGTGTCGTGCGTGAGTTCGAGAATCCGCGCCTGCTCCCGCAGCGTGGTGCGGATAAAGCGATCGCGCAACGACAGGGCGGTCACGCTCACGATCAGCACCAGGCTGAGGCCAAGCGGCACGCCTGCCGAGGCCGTCGCGGCATCGCGATGAAGAAGGACGAACTGCAGGAAGACGAACGACAGCAGCGTGAGCGCCGCCGTAATTGCACCGGCCGCCAGCACATGGCGCCTGCCGAACGGCGCCATCAGCAGGATCACGGCCGGGTAAAGCACCGCCGCCGTCCCGGCCAGGGGCCCCCAGGTGTCGAAGGCGCAGATCAGCGCCGTCAGTGCGATCGCGATCATCAAGGTATGGCGCATCGGTGTCCCGATCACGGCTTGCTCGTCATTCATGGGCGCATCTCGGTCGGTGCGGAAAACGAAAAAGGCCGGCCGGATGCCGACGATCGACGTGATTGTAGCGACTACACGGCGCACCGGAGCGCCTCCCATACCTTGGTATGAAGCCGCTCGGCCCGCCATCCGGCGCGAACCCGATTTTCCTTTCCGGTCATGGACTTGGCGTGATGGCCAGGCCGTAATTCTGGCCGACTCATACCTAAGCGTGAATGGTCGCGGGCCGTCGGCGCGGATAACTTTGCATCCATCGCGGAACCGGATGCCTCTCACGGGAAAAGGACTCCGCGACACGATCGAAGCAGGATTCTTTCACGTAGCCGACTACCGTCCAGGAGTCTCACCATGAACCGCCTTTCCAAACTCGCCACCGTTCTCGCAGGAGCCACCATCATGAGCCAAGCCGCCATCGCCCAGGACGTCGCCACCGACCCGCACCTCGATCCCCAGGTGCGCTCGTTCCTGGTCGACATCAACAAGGACAGCAGTGAATTCTGGAAGCTGCCCCAACCGCAACCGCAAGACATCCTGACCGGTCTGCAGAACAAGACGCCGGTGGACCTGTCGGGCGTCACGACCACCGAACGCACCATGAACGCGGACGGCCACGCGTTCAAGGTCTACGTGATGAAGCCCGACCATGTGAAGGGCAAGCCGGGCGTGCTGCTGTTCATCCACGGCGGCGTGTGGATCGTCGGCAATTTCGCGAACCATCAACGCCTGCTGCGCGACCTCGTGGTCCAGTCGGGACAGGTCGGCGTGTTCGTCGACTACACGCCGCTGCCGCAGGCGAAATTCCCGGTCCAGCTCGACCAGTCCTACGCGACGCTCAAGTGGATTTCGGAACACGCCGCCGATTTCGGCGCCGACGGCAGCCGCATCGCAGTGGCTGGCAACTCGGTAGGCGGCAACATGGCGGCGGCGCTCGCCCTGATGGCAAAGGACCGCCAGGGCCCGAAGATCAGCTACCAGGCCTTGTTGATTCCCGCCACCGACGCGAGCGTCGATACCGACTCCTACCATCAGTACGGCACCGATCGCTTTCTGGCGCGCTCGTTCATGAAGTACGGCTGGGATCTGTATGCGCCGGACGCGAAGACGCGCGACAACCCGTATGTCTCGCCGCTGCGCGCCAGCGCCGACGAACTGAAGGACCTGCCGCCGGCACTGGTGGTGACCGCCGAGAACGATCCGCTGCGTGACGAGGGCGAAGCCTACGCCCGCAAGCTCAAGGAGTCGGGCAACGTGGTGGCCGCGGTGCGCTACAACGGCACGATCCACGATTTCGTCCTGCTCAACGCATTGCGCCAGGTGCCGTCGACGCAGGCCGCGCTGCAGCAGATCAGCGACGGGATTCGCGCGCATATTGGCCAGTAGGGTATGGAGCGACCGGAGGCGATTGTCTACGCCTGCGGTAGGTAACCGAGCGCCCACGCAGTATGGGCGCTCTGTATGAGCGGCTCGCCCATGCCTCAACGAACAGGGAATCGTGGCGCGAACGATCAGACCGCCTAGCGGGTCAGGAATTTCCCAGCGCGCTCGGTTCCCGGCTGCTGGAAAAAAGCCTCGGGCGAGCTGGTTTCCACCAGCTCGCCGCCGTCCAGAAACACCACTTGGCCCGACACCTCGCGCGTGAAGCCCATCTCGTGGGTGACCACCAGCATGATCATGCCGCGCCCGGCCAGCACCCATATCACGCCGAGCACCTCGCCGATCCTCTCGGGATCGAGCGCGCTGGTGGGCCTTCGACACCTTTCACAGCAGCTCGTCGCGGCTCATCTCTTCGAGATCGGGGAGCGGTAGCTACCGACGCTCACAAATGACCTCCGCCGGCACAAGGCCGGAAACTTCACGGAGTAGCGTCGTGACATCTCATCCACAAAAAGATAAGGCGGATTATCCGTTCGCGACCGATGAAAGACCGGATGCCGAACCACACTCTCGCGTGTCATCTGCACATAGGCGACCTCGACCAGGAGCTTCGGACTGACCCAATGGACGCCCTTCGCTTCGTAGCCCCTGGCAGGATTCGCCGGTGGCGATTGCGTCGTTTCGAGCGCCTTCAAATGGCCGAGGATCATGTGTAGCGCGGTCTCGTTGATGCCGGCGCCGAACTTGCCTGCGTAGCGTAGCTCACCTGGGCCCGCATCGTGCAGGCCGACGAGCAGAGCCCCGAAGGCGAAAGCGCTGCCGCTTGGCCCCGTGTAGACGGCGATCACGAACCCTTGGCAGAGGCGGCATTTCAGTGTGATCCAGTCGTCCGAGCGCCGCGCTTCGTACAGGGTTCCCGCGCGCTTGAACGGTGCTCCGAATCGGTCACACCGGTTTTCAGCACTAGCGTCTTCAACTGGACATTGCCACCCCGGGATCTATCGATCCTCGACCGCAAACCACAAAACAAGGAAGATATTTTGCGCTTATCGGCACAAGCGAACCCTACATCTATCTTTTTAACTCTCCCGCAACGCCAGCAAGTTTTTGCCGAGCCGCCGCATAGCACACCAAAAATTGCAGCGCTTCGAGCGACGCATCGCGTAATGCATGGTGCATTGCACGAAAATTACTGAACTCATGGCTCCCTTAATAGCGCGCACCACAATTGAGATACATCACCCCACCAAAGTTGGCGAATACGCACCATATGTCATAGTTTGTCATGACAGACATGACATTTAATCGATGTTCAAATTCAATCTCCAAATACGCAATCAATTAGCAACCCACAATTTATTCACCACTCACTCGCAAACAATTGATAAAAAATGAGGATCATATAAATCCATATAGCCATCGTAAAAAATATTATTTATCCGCATCCGATTGAAAGTCGAGCCCTTGACATTGTCGAGAGCAATGAGCTGGATATGCCTCTGCAAAGGGTCTTCCGGCAGCACCACCAATGCGTCGACGCATGGATCAATACAGCCGAAATGTTGCCGAAACCGCTATACCATTAACCAGCACTCATGAAACATCGATGATCGCACGCCATTCCGCTTTGCTTGACATACCGAAGGCGGCTTAGCCATTTTTCCGACCAGATGACGTTCTGGTTGGGGCAATCACCAAGCCTCCTGCTCAAGCACCACAATTCAACGCAATTCAGCTTGCTTGGCATAAGCAAACGCGGCGATTTTGATTTGATCAATCATTTACGAAAACCATGAATATCATTCTGATTGTCGGACAGAGATTTACCGGAATCGGCACGCCAGATCACGTCTTCGGTCTTTATGATTTTATTTCACATCTAAAACATGGCCAATACGACAGCCTCCAGGCGAGGCATCATCTTTACTTTGGCCAAGGCATCAACTCCTACGACAAGCTTTATATCGCAGATGAAATAAAACGACGTGCGCTTTCGGAGCGCATCGCGATTCCGGAACGCATGCCGCGCAAGGCTGCTCGTGCGCATGTCCACAAGCACTTGGAAAAAAACATCCTGCTGGCCGACCTCGAATCGAGCGAACCCAACCGACTGCGCGCCCGCCTGTCCATCGACAACGACAACGAACTGATGCAGGACCACATGACCGGCTGGCATCTATCGGGCATGGTGATGCTCGAGGCGATGCGACAGATGGTGATAGCAGCAGCCGAACGACACGAAGCGATCTCCGTACTCGGTGATCGCCATAGCTTCGTGTTGCTCAACTGGACGTCCAGTTTCGACAACTTCCTGTTCCCTTTGGATGCGGAGGTCGATAGCGTCCTGCATCTCAACCCAGCCTCGAAAGCCAGGCGCCTGGAATTCCGGGTCGATGTCCGCATCATCCAGATCGGTCAGCCGGTTGCAAAGGGCACGCTTGAATTCGCCGTCATCACACGCGACGCGCTCGATTCGCTGGAGGAGCGCCACGCCCGGAAGTCAGTGCAGGCGCTGATGCGCAGCTTGGGCTCAGCCATGCCGGCGGAGGCCGACTCGCTGATGAAGGAGGACGCATGAAGCTGTCTTCGCTTCATATCCGCAGCCTCGGTTCCTATCTGCCGCCTCGTGTCGGCACGCACATGGCGGTCGAGCGAGGCTGGTACGACCCCCGTAGCGTGGAAGCCGATGGCTGGCTCAGCGCCAGCGTGGCCGGCGACCGCGCACCGCCCGAGATGGCCGTAGCGGCCGCCCGTACCGCAATCGAGCGCGCGGGCGACGATGCCACCGCCGCGATCGACATCGTGCTGCACGCCTCGATCTACCCACAAGGCCCACATGGCTGGTTTCCACACAGCTACATCGAACATCACGCGGTGGGGCGTGGCGTGCCTTCGCTCGATTTGCGCCAGGGCTGCACCGCCGTCTTTGCCGCCTTCGAACTGCTCGACGCCTATCTCGCGGTACCTGGTAGACATGGCGCGCTGGTGACCTGTGCCGACAATTTCGGCTTCGATCCCGGCGGCGACCCGGATCCGGCTGGGCGCTGGTGCTATGCGATGAACACCCAGACGGGACGTGGCTCGATTCTCGGCGACGCCGGCGCTGCCTTGGTGCTCTCCAACCGGGACGGCTTTGCCCAGGTGCTGAGCCTGGCGACGCGCTCGCTCTCGTCGATGGAGGAAATCTATCGCGGCGGCGAACCGCTGTTCCCGCCGCGCTCCGGCAACGTCGCTCCGGTCCGGCTCGGCCCACGCTTCAGCGCTCACGAGCAGCGCTACCCGGGCGCGATGGTCTCGATGCTCCGGCGCCTGAACGCCGCGCGCGTCGAGGTGGGACGCGAGGCGATGGACGAGGCAGGCATCCTGCCCGAGCAGGTCGCGCGCGTGGTGCACGTGTTCACGGGCCAGGAGCGCTACCTCCAGCAGTTCTTGCCCAAGCTCGGGATTAACACCTCGCGCGGCGTAGTCGAGTTCGGTCGCACGCTCGGCCACCTCGCTACCTGCGACCCGGTGGTCGGACTCGAGCACCTGGTGGACACGCGGCAGGTCGGCCCCGGCGACCATCTGCTGCTGATGGCGAGCGGTGGCGCCGCGACCGCCGTGTCCTGCGCCGTCCTGAAAATTTCCGATACTCCGAGGTGGCTCTCATGAATCAAGCGACACAACCCGCCGCATGGCATCCGTGGCGCGACCCGCGGGCCGCGACCAGCATCGACGCGCAAGCCTGGGTGGACGGCCTCGAAGCGGCCTGGCGCGCGCGCGACGTCGATGCCGTCGCGGCGCTGTTCGCACCCGACGCGATCTATTTCCAAGGTCCGTTCGGCGAACCGCATCGCGGTCCGGACGGCATCCGCAAGCACTGGATCGGCGTGCTCGACAAGCAGATCGATCCGCGCATCTGGTTTGATCGAGCGTTACAGGACGGCCATCGCGGCGTGGTCGAGTGGTGGTGCATCCTGCACGACCCCGTAACCCGCGTCCCGCGCACCGGCTCCGGCGTCCTGACGATGCGCTTCGCCGCCGACGGCCGCTGCACACACTTCCATGAATACTGGCATCGCCTGGTCGACACCGCGCTGCCCTGCCCGGAGAACTGGCACGCATGAAATCCTTCGATAGCCCCTCGTCGCGCCGCATGTTCCATGCACCTCGCTTCCTGTTCGTGCTGTTCCTCGCGATCCTGGCCGGCGGCCTGGCGGTGCAGTGGAGCAGCGACGATGCCAACCCGGTATTCGCGTACGCGCTGGTCGGCCTCTATGCAGCCTGGGTGCTCTACGAGGCGCCCGTCACGTTCCAGGCCTCGGCAGCGATGAAGGAGACCCGCACGCTGCTGCCCTACGGCCTGGCTCGCGGCGCGGTGATGGCCGCCACCCTGCTCGCGCCGCACGCAGCCGCGCCGCTGCCGTGGAGCGCGATCGGGCTGCTGCTGTTCGTGGCCGGCGTGCTGATTCGCGAGATCGCGATCAAGACCCTCGGGCGCTTCTATACCCACCACGTGGCGCGCCGCACCGACCAGGTGGCGGTGACCACCGGCCTGTACCGAGTGATCCGGCATCCCGCCTATTGCGGCATGCTCGCCGCGCATGTCGGCCTGGTGCTGGCGTTTCCCACGCCGCTGGCCGCGTTTTGCCTGGCCCTGCTGTTCGCCGCCGTGATCCGGCGCATCGTGGTCGAGGAACGCGTGCTGTGGGACATGCCCGGTTATGCGGAATATGCCTCCGCCAAGCCGCGCTTGCTGCCGGGGATCTGGTGATGAACCCGATCGCGCTTTCCATGACGCTGGTGCGCGGCGGCCCGGACGCGCTCGACGCACGCCTGGTCGGCAACAAATTCGCCCGGCTCGCCCGCATGCGCGAGGCCGGCATGAACGTGCCCGACCTGTTCTGTGTGCCCGCACCGATGTTCGATGCGGCACAGGCACTGGCCGCCACCGCGCTGGGACCGGTGCCTGTCGAGCAGCCGATTCACGCCGCGGGCGACCCGATAGCCGGCCGCTGCGCCGCCCTGGCAGGCGAGCTTGCCACATTGGTCATGCCCGCCCGCTGGGTCGACACGCTGCTGGCCGAGTTCGATGCCCGCTTTGGGCCGGACGCGCTGGTGGCCGTGCGCGCCTGCGTGGTGCCGGCGGTCGATGCCAACGGGCGGCAGCTCGAGGATGGCGAGGACAGCTCGCATGACCCGTTCGCGGGTATGTCGGACAGCTTCCTCTACGTGACCCGCGCCCACCTGGCGGAAACCATCGCGCGCTGCTGGGCTTCCGCCTATACGGAGCGCGCGGTGCGCTACCGGCTCTGGCGCGGGTTGGATCCGTCCAGCGCCCGCGTGGCGGTCGGCGTGCAGCGCATGATCGAGGGCAACCGCTCGTTCGTTGCCTTCACGCGCGATCCTCGCGACAGCGAACGGCGCGTCGTGATCGCCGCCGCACACGGCATCGGCGAAGGCGTGGTACAGGAAAAAGCCGACGTCGACCACTTCTTCGTCGAGGCTGGGCGCGTGCGCACGCAGACCGTTACCAAGCGGGCGATGGTGGTGCGCGACGGTCAGCGCGGCAATGGCGAACTGGTCATCGTGGCCGTGCCGGAGGCGCTCGCTGCGCTGCCCGTGCTCGGTGACGACGAAGCACGCCGGGTTGCGCAACTGGCGCTGGCGGTCGAAGCGCATTTCGGCTGCGCGCAGGATATCGAGGGCGCCCTAACCGCCGACGGCACGATCCACCTGGTGCAGGCTCGTCCGATGGTGGCGCGCCACGACGCACCGCCGCTCTACTGGTGCAACTACAACATCACCGAGAGTTATCCGGGCGTGTCGTCCGCGCTGACCTACTCGCAATCGCAGCTGTTCTACCAGCGCGCCTTCGGCGACCTCTACCACCGCATGGGCGTGCCCGCCGCTCGCCTGGATGCGCATCGGCACCACTTGGAGCAACTGGTCGCTTGGCTCGACGGTCGCATCTACTACCGGCTCGACGCCTGGCACGCGCTGCACGGGCAGATGCCGGTATTCGAACTGATGCGCTCAATCTGGGAAGAGGCCATGGGCGTCACGGGTCCGGCACGCGAGCGGCCGCGCTGGACCACGGCCCGCGCGCTCGCCGGCGTGCCCGGCTTGTTGCTGCGCCGCATGCGCCATGCCGCACAGGTACGCGAATTCCTCGGCTGGTGGGATGCGCTGATGCGCGAGGCAGGCGATCTTTCGGGACACGCGCCTGATCAGCTGATCGCGTTCTACCGACGGATGTGGGCGCAGGTTGGAGTGCGCTGGGGTGTCACCCTGACCAATTCGCTCTACGCGATGCTCGAACTCCGCGTCTTCAAGGCCTTGCTGCGTCGGTGGACCGGTGCCGACGTACGCACGCTGGCGGGCCTGCTGATCGGCGGCCGGCCGAACCGCTCTCTGCTGGCGGTACGCGCGGTCGTCGCGCTGGCCGAGCAGGCCGGCGCGCACCCGGCATTCCGCGCTGCCCTGCTCGACCGTGATTCGGCGCAAGCCGTGCCGCTGGCCGAGCTGTGGCGCGCACTGGCCGGGCATCGCTACGGCGCCGCGCTGGCCGACGCCGCGCTGGCCTACCTGGCGCGATACGGCGATCGCGCGATGCACGACCTCAAGCTCGAGGAGCCGACCCCGCGCCAGCAACCCTGGATGCTGCTGAACATGCTGATGCCCTACGTGCGACGCGGCATCAGCCTCGCCACGCTGGAAGCCGACGAGGCCCGCGCCGCGCACGAGGCAGACCAGGAACTAGCGCGGCGCTGCCCGTCGCGCCTGCGACGTGCCGTGTTGCGCGGCTTCGCGCGCCGTGCCCGCGAATACGTGGCGATGCGCGAGGACATGCGCTTCTGCCGGACCCAGCTATACGGGCTGTCGCGACAAGTCATGTGGACGCTGGGGGCCGCGCTTGCGAAAGCGGACCGGCTCGATCGTCCGCAGCAGGTCCACGACCTGTCGGTTTCCGAAGTGATGGGCGCGTTCGACGGCACCCTGGCCGGCAGTCGCTTGCGCGAGCTCGCCGTGCTGCGCCGCGCCGAGCGCGATGCCTGCGTGGCACGGCCGGCCGCCGAGATCCTGCTCGCAACGCCGCGCGAGTTACCCGTCGCGCTTGCACTCGAGCGCGCGGCTCCGGTCTTGCCTGATGTCGTCGCGCCGACCCTGCAGGGGCTCGGCTCGTCGGCCGGCGTGGTGCGTGCCCGCGCGCGACGTGTGCTCGAACCCGACATCAGCGCCGACAGTTGCCAGGGCACCATCCTGGTCGCGCGCGAAACCGACCCGGGCTGGCTGTTCCTGATGATGGCGGCGAAGGGGCTAGTAGTCGAGCGCGGCACTCTGCTCTCGCACACCGCGATCACCGGCCGGCTGCTGGGCATCCCGACCGTGGTGGCGGTCGCCAACGCCACCACCCTGATCCCCGACGGCGCGCTGATCGAGATCGACGGCGGCGCCGGCACGATCCGCATCATCGACCCTGCGCCGGACGCCGTGGATCGCGGCGAGGCCCACGCCGAGCACGACTCCGCCCATCCCGCACTCTAACCGACGCCATCATGACCCGCTGCCCGTTCCCGTTCCACGACCGTCCCGGCGTCAGCCTCGACGCCGACTACCTGGCCGCCTACCGCGGCGAGCCGCTGATTCCAGTCACGCTCAAGAACGGCGCCGAGGCGCTGTTGGTGACGCGCTACGCCGACGTCAAGACGGTGCTGTCCGACGCCCGCTTCAGCCGTCAGGCCTGGAAGGGCGGCACGCTGTTCGCGCGCGAGACCAGCGCGTTGGCGCTGGTCACCAGCGACGCGCCGCTGCACACGCGGCGACGGCGCGCCGTGCAGGCGGCCTTCACGGTCAGCCAGGCAGAACGCGACCGGCCGCGCATCGCGCAGATCGCCGAGTCGCTGCTCGACGCGATCGATGCCCCCGCCGGGCGCTTCGACCTGATCGCGTCGTACACCCAGCCGTTCCCCTACCTGGTGATATGCGAGATGCTCGGCCTGCCGAAGCAGGATATCTCCCGCTTCCTGCCCTGGGTCGAGACCATGATGTCGGCCGGCCGCTTCACGCCCGAGGCCACCGCCGAGGCACATCGCAACATGTACGACTATTTCGGCTCGCTGTTGCGCGACAAGCAGCAGCGGTTGGCGCGCGGCGAGCCGCACGACGGCCTGCTGATGCGCTTGCTCGATGCGCATCAGCCGCGCGACGACGAGGAGAATCCCGACCAGCCGCTGTCGTTCGAGGAACTCACCGTGCTCGCGTTCGGCATGATGATGGCCGGCGGCGAAACCACCACAAACCATCTCGCTCTCTGCGTCTGCGAGGTGCTGCGCGATCCGGCACTCGCCGCACGACTGCAACGCGAGCCCGAGCGGATTCCCGACGCAGTCGAGGAGCTGCTGCGCTGGACCTGGTTCGTCATGACGGGCGGGCAGCCGCATGTCGCGCTCGAGGACGTGGCCCTGTCCTGCGGCACGATCCGCGCCGGCCAGGTGGTGATTCCGTTGACCGATGCCGCCAATCGTGATCCCGCAGCGTTCGGCGACGCCGATACCTTTCGCATCGACCGTACCCCGAACCGCCACCTGGGCTTCGGCATCGGCCGCCACATGTGCCTGGGCGCGCCGCATGCCCGTGTCGAGCTGCAAGAGGGGCTCGACGCGCTGCTGCGGCGCTTCCCCAGGCTCGAGCTGGCCTTGCCCGAGGCCGAGCTGCCGTGGCGCAGCGGCATGTTCATGCGCGGCATCTGGCAACTGCCGGTGCAGGTGCTGCCATGAGCGACACGTCGATTCGCCGGCTGGGACGATACATCGCTGGCAGCTATCCGCCCGTGACCTCGACGCTGTTCGCGCTGGCCTGGAGCTTCGGCGTAAGCGGCCTATACGCGATCGTCGATCCCCGCGGCGGGGCCTGGCGGCCCGGTGCGGACACCGCGATCGCCGCACTCACGCTGGCCCTCGACCTGCTGCTGATGCGCATCGTCGACGACATCCGCGATCGCGACTACGACCGCGCCAATGATCCGGCGCGTCCGCTGCCGCGCGGCGTGGTGGCCATCCCCGAACTGCTGGCCGCCTACCTGGCGGTGGCGGTGCTGCTGGTCGCGCTCAACGCGGGGCAGCCCGGCGCGGGCTTCCTGATCGCGCAGCTCGTCTACGCGCTCGCCATGCTGTTCACCCATGAATGGTTAGGCTGGCCCTCGGGCGACCGGCTGGTGCTGACCCTGCTGATCAGCTGCCCAGCCCAGATCCTGCTGCACCTGTACCTTTACTCGCGCTACCTGGCACGCGTGGGGCATGGCCCGGACGCATGGGGGCTGCTGGCGCTGGTCATCGTGCTGGCCACCACCACCCACCTTGAGGCCGCCAAGAAGATCGTGCGCGTACCACTCCCGGGCGAGCGGACCTACGTGCGCGACTTCGGGCTCGGCGGCACGGTCGGCATCGCGATGTTCTCGGCGCTCGGCGCCTCGGCGCTGCTGCTCGCGGCCATCGTGTCGCGCTGGTCGGCTGCGGGCTGCGTGTTGCTGCTCGCGCCGCTCGCGCTGCCGTTCTCGGCCTATCTGCGTTTCCTGAGGCCGGAACCGCGCTGGCGCGCGAAGTATGCGGCCTACTACGTCCTGGCCAGCTTTGCCGCCTATGCTGCAGGCGGCCTGTGGCTGGCGACTTCCGCCGTCGCATGACGGCCTTCACGGTCTGCCCTCCACGCCATGACGACTTCCTCCCCCCTCACCCTGCTGCTGCTCGGCGGCAGCGGTTTTATCGGCCGGGCCGTGCTGCGTGAGCTGGCGCGCCAGCCGCACGGCAGCCTGCGCATCCGTGCCCTGCTGCGCCAGCCCGACACGCTGCCCGCGCAAGCCGGCCTGGAGCGCATCTCGGGCAGCCTCGAGCAGTGGCCGACCACGCTCGAACCCGACGCGCCGTACGTGCTGGTGCATCTGGCCGTCAAGCAGATCGACCGCGACGGCGGCGGCTACCTGGCCACCAATGTGACCGCCACCGAGGCCTTGCTCGCCCGCCTCGGGCCGCGCCTGCGCGGCGTGCTGTACGCGAGTTCGATGTCGGTATACGGCCAGGGCGTGCAGGACGGCATCGACGAGCGCGCCGCGCCGCGCCCCGACACGCCACTGGCACACAGCCGCCTGCGCGCCGAACGCGTCATCGCGGCGCGAGCGCGGGCGGCCGGCGTCCCGACCCTGGCGATGCGCCCGCGCTTCGTGATCGGCGCGGGGGATCGCCACGTGTTGCCGGCATTCGCGCGCGTCACGCGCCATCCGCTGCAGATCGGCAACGGCCATCAGCGTTTCTCGTTCATCGACGTGGACGACTATGCGCGTGTGATCGTGAGACTCGCCACGCGTCTCGTCGAGCAATACGAAAACGGCGACAGCAGTCAGTCGAGCGTGCATATCGGCTACCGGCAGCCGCTCGATTTCGCTCGGATCGCGGCGATTATCCGCGAGATCGATCCCTCCCGCCGTCCACCGCTGGCGCGGCTGCCTGTTGCGCCCACCCTGACCCGTTGGTTGCGGCGGCTGCCGAGTGCCGGGCTCGCGCAGCTAGCGACCCGGCTGGAACTGCTCGGCCTTTCCCACTGGGGCAGCACCGAACGGCTCGCCACGCTAGCCGGCGCGGATCTGGTCGAGCGCGATCCGGCAGCGGTATTCCAACACGCCGTGAGGAAACTGATCCGCGGCGACGGCTGATCGAGCCGGCCCGTCGGCGCAAGGCGCGACGTCGGGCAATTCGCCGTTGCCGCTCGATCCTTCTGCCGCCCGGCTACCACGCCGATCGACATGCCGCATCGTCCATCCTCCGCAAGCCTACATGAGTGCTCTTGACCATGACTGACCAGGCCTTCTCCCCCGCGATGCATCCGATACGCCCGGTGCCCGTGATCTATCTGGCGCTGCTCGCCATCCTGGCGATGCTCGGGACCGACATCTACCTGCCCGCACTCGGCGAAATTCAGACCGATCTGTCAGGTTCCGTGTTCCAGGTGGGGTTGTCGCTGACCGTCTATGCCGCCAGCCCCTGCCTGGTGCAACTGCTGTACGGCCCGCTGTCGGATGCAATGGGGCGCAAGCCGGTGCTACTGGCCGGACTCGCGATGTTCGTCGCGGCGACGCTGGGCTGCCTGTTAGTGCGCGATATCGGGAGCTTCCTGATGCTGCGCTTCCTGCAGGCCATCGGCGTGTGCACCGCCACCGTGCTCTGGCAGCCGATCGTGATCGACATCCACGCCGGCGACGACAAACGCGTGCGCGACACCTTCGGTTTCGTGATGTCCTTCGTCGGCATTTCGCCGGCGCTCGCCCCCCTGGCGGGCGGTGCCATCGCCGCCGCGTTCGGCTGGCGCTACACCTTCGTGGTCCTGCTCGCGCTCGGCGCGCTACTGCTGGCGTGGACCGCGGCGCTCTACCGGGAGACGCATCCGCGCGAGCGGCGCGCAGTCCACTCGATCCGCGCCCATGCGATCCTGGCGCCTTATCGCACGCTGCTCGGCGATCGACACTTCCATCTCCACGCCTGGCCGGTAGCCGCGGCCGTGGGTGGCTACCTGGCCTATCTGACGATCGCCCCGTTCACCCTCGCACATCTCGGCCTGACGCCGGTCGCGATCGGCCTGAGCTTCCTGCCCTTGGCATGCCTGTTCGGGTTGGGCAGCGCAGCTGCCAGGCGGATCGCGGGCCGGTACAGCGACAAGGCCGCGCTGCAGGTCAGCGCCGCGCTCGCGGCACTGGCAGGCGCGCTGTTCTGGTTATCGGTGGAAAGCGGCTTCGCGACCACCCCGGTGCGCTACGTCTCGTCGTTCGGGCTGGTGGCGTTCGCCATCGGCATCATCATCCCGACCGGCTCAGCGGGAGCAATCGCACGGTTCGCCTTGATCTCGGGTGCCTGCTCGAGCGCGATCAACTGCCTGATCTCGATAACCGCACTGGTGACGACCACCCTGGTATCGCTCGGCTATCAGGCGGACGGCAACCGCCCCCTCGGCGCGATACTGGTCGCCACCGGACTGATCTCGCTGGCCTGTGCCACCGCATTGCGACCAGTACACGACCATCCGACGCCGCCCCCCGCTTGATCGGGTCCGCACAACGTCGGATTCGTTTCGGCCATGCGATGTGGCTCGAGGGCACAAGCAGGCTCTGGCGGCCCGATGCCGGAATGAAACGATTCCGCGGGCGATGCGAATTCCATGAGGTTTCGCCGCTCATCCTACCCATGCGACTGTTACGAAGGAGGTTCCGTGTCACACATGATCATTACCGCGATCGGTTCAGCTGGCGACGTGCATCCCATGCTCGGCATCGGTGCGGCCCTCGCCTCGCGAGGGCATCGCGTAACGTTTTGCAGCCACCCCCAGTATGCCGAGACAGCAGCCCGTCGAGGCTTCTCCTTCGTGCCGGTCGGTACCGCCGAGGCCTACGCGATGGCACTCGCGGACCCGGCCCTATGGGACCCGCATACGTCGTTCCCGACCTTGTGGCAGGCCGTGGCGCCGATGATGCGCCCGCACTTCGACGCGCTGTCCGCGCTGGTCGACGACGATACCGTTCTGATCGGCACGCTGTGGGCGTTCTCTGCCCGGCTGATGCAGGAGCGATACGGCACGCCATTCGTTCTTGTCCAGAGCTATCCTTCGGCGATGCTCTCCGCCTATGCGCCGCCGACCCTCAAGGGGCTGACCGTACCAGGCTGGCTACCGCTGGTACTCAAGCGTGCATTGATCACATTCATCGAGCGCGGCGTGATAGATAGGGTCTGCGGTCCCGAACTGAACGCGGTACGCGCCGGGCTCGGCCTACCCGAGGTCAAGCGCATCCTCGGTCGCTGGCTGCCCTCGAAAGACGGGGTGCTCTGCCTGTTTCCGAGCTGGTTCGCCGCCGATCAACCTGATTGGCCCGAGAATCGGCTACTTAGCGGCTTTCCCCTGTTCAACGACATCGCGGATGTCGCGGACGATGCAGAGCTCGACGCATTCATTACGGCGGATGAGGCGCCGGTGGTGTTCACGGCGGGATCGACCAGGGTCGACCTGGATCACTATCTGCGCATGGTAAATGAAACCTTGGCCGCAACCGGCCTGCGTGGAATCCTGCTCGCCCCCGATCTGCGGGACACACGCCACGATAAATTGCTGATACGCAGCTATGTCCCGCTGCGGACCTTGCTACCGCGCTGTCGTGCGCTTGTGCATCACGCCGGCGTCGGCACTGCCGCACTCGCTTACGAGGCTGGCGTGCCGCAGGTACTCACCCCCTTCGCGCACGATCAATTCGACAACGCGCAACGGGTGGCGGCAAGCGGTTGCGGAGTCGTGATCGACGAGTTGACCAACAGCGACTCGTTGATTCGCGGGCTCAAGCAGGTTCTGGACGACGAGACGCTGGCCGCACAATGCCAACGACACAGGACCTTGGTAACCGAAGCCCCGAATGGATGTGAAGTTTCCGCGCGCTTCATTGAACGGGTGATCCACTCATCATTCCCGCCTGTCGACACACGGCTCGATCTTGATCGACGGCCGGCCGGCTCTCCTCACACGTCCGGCATCGGTCAAACCTGAATCCAACGAGACAGCGGGCGGACGGTGTCGAGGACCAGGACCTCGAGTTCGTCTGATTGCCGATTTGGCGTGTCGAGCCACTCTGCAGCGAGACGGGATGATCGTCGGCGGGGATGAGCACACGCGATCGCGGCGTCGACGGAACCCGCACCTGCCCGTTCCAAGGCCCCCTCCAGCGCCTGCCGCGGCGGGATACGCCATTCACCCGGCACGCTCCGGGGCAATCCAGTGGCTCAGAGATGTCGACGAAAGGCGCCCCTTCAGCACCTCCCTCACTCACGGTTAAGAGAAGTGCAAGCGGTGATCGAGACGACTATCTTGACCCTTGGAAGAGGCCGTCATATATTTACATTAGCCGGACAGGCAGTCCGGTGCCTCGATATTATGGCTCTTTCCCGACAAAACCCTCATTTTGTCGGGATTTTTTTCATATGCCTCCGCTCGTCAATTTACCGATAGTTACCTTTGCAGAGCCTTCGGTAGCGGTGAGCGTTTTACTTCAAGCTCAGCAGCTTCCAACTTCAGCTCTCGCACCGACAAGGTTGTCCTTGACGATCGACGCGACCGTTTCATCCGTCAGAACGCCGGCCCTGAGATATAAATCGGCCGTCTTATCTCAATAGCTTGGTTCGAGCTCGAAACTTCGCGACGGTACAGGGGCATACGCTGCGCTATAGGCAAATCCGCTCCACGTCATCTACGGCGATCTCATCGCGCCGGCGATCATAAAGCTGCGTGGTCCGAGTTGATGCGTGGTTCGCCATTGCCGCGGCATTCTCGAGCGTGCCGCCGTTCGCTAAGTATGCAGTGATGCCAGTCGCGCGAAACGTGTGGTTGCCGATCGCCGTCGCGATGCCGGCCGCCGCTGCGCGACGGCGTACCATCGCGTAGGCGTTCGCCTGCGATAGCTGTCTGTCGCTGAGCCGCCCGGTGCCACGCGCGATCGTGCGGAACAGTGGGCTTTTCGGCTCGGATGCGATGCCCGCGCTGTCTAGGTACGCATGCAGGGCTGTCTCGAGCGTGTGGTGACAGGGCATCGCATGCACCTTACCGCCCTTTTCGCGCAGGCGCACCCACAACCTCCGCTGAGCCACGTAGACGTCCTCAACACGCATTGCCAGCGCCGCGCCCACGCGCGCGAATGAAAACATCATCAGTGCGATCAACGCGCGATCGCGCAGCCCTCCCGGCATGGTCACGTCGATGCTGTCGAGTAGCTGCCGCGCCTCGGCCGCCTCGAGCACAGGAGTCTTGCCGGTTTTCGCGACATGGCTAGGCCCGCGCACCGACGCGGCCGGATTGTGTGGCATGATTTGGCCCGTCACCAGCCAGTCGAACAGATGGCGGATCGCGGCTAGGCGCTGCTTGACGGTCGGTGCCGAAAGTGTCTGACTCTGTAACTCAATCCAAGTCGCGACATGCAGCGGCTGCAGCGTGGCGATCGACGGTACACCTATCCCTTCGCACCAGGACAGGAAATCCCCGGCCGCGCGCGCGTAGGCGCGCCGCGTGTGAGGATTGCGGATCGCCGAGACGAAGAATTCCAAGAAACGCACGCTGGCACGCTCGCCGGCCGCGTCGATCAGTGCCGGCGTGGCTATCTCTCTGAGCGTGACGGGCAAGCTCATGATCGCATCACCACGTTCCAGTCGATCTCATGACCGGCAGCCTGCATCTCTCGACCAAGTGACTGTTTCCAGCCGCCGCCGTCATCCATCCTTTCCCACACGACGCCGAGGTAGTCGCTCGGCAGCTCGAGCTCCCCCCGCTTGAGCGCGCACACCTTGTCGCGCCCGAGCTTGCCGATGAAATATCCGAGTTCGAGCACGACGTTCTGCCTGGCGCGCAACTGAAGCTCCCCACCCATGGCGCGCCCTTCATCGTCAGGCGTGAGTAGCACCACCGCGAAGCCAACATCACCGTGTGCCTCGAATTTCTCGATGATTGTACGACCCTGATTGGCCTGCTCGTGCAGAATGATCGGCTCAAAACCGAGCTTCGCGAGAAAGCGCGCGACAGTTTCGCGCGCCTCGCCATCGTGGCCGTGGACCACGAACACCCGCCGAGATAAAGACACAGCCGACTCGACCGGTTTCGCCGGCGCATGCACCGCATCCTCTAGATCCTCACGAAGCGCCCGCTGCGCGTCCTGCAGAAGGGCGACGGACCGATCGAAATGTTCTCGGACCTCTTGTCTGAGATAGAACTCGTTCTCGAAGCTTCTGGACTGCATCGGTCTCAGCGCGGTCGCCAGCTTGTAGCGCCGGTACGCCGGCGTGTCCCGACCGAAACACCGTTCGAGCGTATCCGCGATCGCCGCTGACAACGCAGCTAGTTCTGGCAGGATTCCATCCTTCGTGAGAGCCTGGAAATCGAACGCCCTGAGCGCGTCGATCCGTTCCTGCAGGCGGGCGATCCCGCGTTCGATCGCGTCGGGAGAACGAGGCGTCATAGCCGCTCCATCTATATGTGATAAAGGACATTATCATATATAGACATTCGATTGCGGATTCAACCCGTCGATGCAACATACTTGGAGCTGCGAGGCGGCAATGAGTGCTGCTATGAAACAGAGACGGCGGACCTACTATACAGATAGCCAGAAGGCGTTAATGTGGGAGCGCTGGCGCAAGGGCGAGTCGATGCAGAAGATCGCTCAGTTGTTTGATCGGAACCATTCCTCGGTGCAAGGGATTTTGGCAGAAACCGGCGGCATACAACCGAAGCCGCGGCACCATTCGAGGTTGGCACTGGCCCTTGCCGAGAGAGAAGAGATTTCGCGCGCTGTAGTTGCCGGCGAGTCGATGCGCACGATTGATTGCAGTTTTAAGATAGCTCGGCCGAGCTAAGGAGGGCATTCCGTGGGACGAGTGATCTACCTTACTGGTGCACCCGCAACGGGTAAGTCATCAATCTGCGATGCAGTCTCACGGCGAAACACAGGGGTGCGTGTCTTCTCGTACAGCTCGATGTTGAGAGAAACTGTCTCCTCCCGGACGTCAACGTTGCTTGATGCACAGCAAATCCGTCAAAACTCAGCAGCTGTGGTGACGCGCGATGATGTCGCCGCTACTGACGAGCGGCTAATAGTCGAGGTGGAGGCCGCGCGGAGGACCAGTCACGTCGTGATAGACAGTCACCCCGTTACCAAGGAAATTTACGGATTCAGGATAACCGGTTTCACTATTGAGCATCTGCATGTACTGAAACCCGACGTCATAGTTTGTACCTATACTTCCCCAGAAGAATTGGAGCGACGTATCCGCTCGACCTCCGAAGGTCGCGTGCTACCCTCCTTTTATGACCTTGACATGCATGTCAAGCTGCAAGCCTCGGTCGCTATCCAATACGGGCTAATACTGGGTCGGCCAAGCTATTTTCTCGACACGTCTTCCACGCTTGATGTGACTGTCAATCATTTTCTTACCATTACAAAGCTTTTGTGATACTTTATCTATCGGCGTCAGTTTATTTGAAGGTTTTTTGTCATGCCCGTTAGTGTGAGTCAAAATCAATCAAACGGGCCACATTATCGGGGGGCGTATGGCGGAGCGAAGGGAGATCGATCTTAAGGCAGCAATTAATGCAATTTCAGATGTAGTCCAAAATCGACCAAGGCCACTGCGGGAAATGGACCAAATCTACATGAAGACCGGCGACATGGTTCTTCAAAGTGAGATGGTCGCGAAATGGGCCGACGGCAAGAGACTGGCGTTCATTGGCGACGGGGATGCTATCAGCGTAAGCGTCGCCTACCTGATGCGCCGCCAGATCCTGAACTACGGGCCGACCAAGATTCAGGTCTTCGATTTCGACGAGCGCATCTGCGGTGCCATCAAGCGCTTTGCCGACCGCGAGCGGATTGAGAGTCTGGACTCCACCCTGTACAACGTGCTGGACGCCTTCCCGAACATTGGCCACTTCGACTGCTTCTATACGAACCCTCCTTGGGGGGCCAGCAATGGCGGGGCCAGCGTGAATGTCTTTTCTCAACGCGGCATGGAAGCTGTTGGGAACAAGGGTGAAGGCATGATTGTGATCGCTGACGATCACGATTTGGAATGGCCGCAGCAAGTGCTGGCCGAAGTTCAGAGGTTCACCCTCAATTCTGGCTTTTACATCCAGCGCATGGCGTCCAAGGTTCATTTGTACCATTTAGATGACAACCCGGATCTGCGGTCGTGTAACTTGATGATTAAGTCGCTGCCAGGCACTGCTGCGCCGCAATTTTCGAATGCCATCACCGATCCGAGCCGGTTGGAGAATTTTTACGGCAGCGGACGTCCCATCGAGATCAGGTATGTGCGTGAGCGAAAACGCGTCGACTACGGCATGGCACATGACGACGAATACGAATATGAAACGTTCGCTGAGCGGGGGCAATAATGACCGGCATCATCCAGCCCAATCGGGGCATCCTATTCATGAAGGTTGGAGTTCACGCACAAGAAACTCTCGAGGACATTATTGAGCGCAAAACCAAGGAGATCAAAGACGCTGGCTTCGCCCTTTGGGGCTATGGCGGGAACACTTGCCATCCTGCAACTATGGTTCAGCCGTTCGTCGCAGACCGCGAGGCACGTGGCGAAAAAGTCGTTCTTTGCATGAATGAAATGGTGTCGAACCACTTCGCCGACCCGGTGCGGGCCAAGTACTATTCGACCGACGGTAACGATTGGCGCGAGGTACCCAAGGCCATCAACGTCCTCGGCTCTAGGTATGCACTAGCGATTAAAGAGCTTCGCCGCGAAGAGTTGGTATTGCCCTTGAACAGGGTCACCGTAGCAATTGGCAACAGCCGAGGGATGTCGGGCCTAAAGTACCTGAGGGGGCGGGTCGACAAGGCTTGTCTGGCGCTAGGTGAAGGCGTGGATATTCCCCCGGCACCGGAAGAAGCTACCTCGTGCATTCGGATCGACTTGGTAGCCGAGGTGTGCGAACCGTATGCCGTGTTCCTGAAGAACTAGGTCGGGTAGTCAATCAACACGCTTGGCGCTTCCGTCTGGATACTATTGATATAACTTGTCAGCCCCTCGTGACAGGACCCGAGGGAAGCGCCACCAGAGTAGCAACCCAGCGCCATCGTGAGGCTAGTGTCGACTGCGGGCAGAACGCAGACGGAAGGTTGTACAGCGTCGAGGCCCGCACACGCAATCATCCATAGCGCCAGTTGCTCCAAGCAAGCCACCTTTCCATGCGCGTAGGCGCATGCCGTGTGCTCCTTGAGCGCTGCGATTGCCCTGATCGCGCGCTTGTCGCCGGTCATCATTAAGTTCATTTCCCGCGACACCATCAACGCACAGATCTGGCTTTCGCCCAGATCCAGTTCAACGCCCATTGCCACCGCCGCGCTTTCCAGTTCGGCGGCCAGCGCAAGTTCCTCAGACCTCGGCTCGATCGCCGCGATGACAGACATAGCTTCCTGGAAGTGAGCCTTTGCCTCTGCCAACCGCGGCTCCTTCAACTTCTTCTTTAACTTGCCGGTCACGACGAATTGAGCGGCCGCGATCATTCCGAATTCTTTGCTCTCGAACGGCGCCAACGCGAGTAGTTGCTTTAACAACTTGTACGATGCGGTCTTGAGCAGGACATCTGTATCGATCAGTGCCTTGCTCATCGAATCGCTCCCATGACTGCTTTCACGAAGTGTACGTTTTCGTCGCTCAGGTTAGGCCAAGCCATTTGTTGGGATGCGATGCCGTTGACCACTTGCCAGGCGGGCGTGGCGTTCGCGTAGATGAGCTTCATCGCTTTCTGAGCGACCGCCCATTCACCTGTGGAGTAACCGTAGCACTGCGCAAGCGTGCCGGGCTCGATTCGCTTTTTCGGGCCGACGGTCAGAGCCTGGGTGGCAAGCTCGCCCGGATTGCGGCCTTCGCCTTGCTTGACGATCTCGAAGTCTGGGTCGCCGGTAAGCAGTTCAAGCGCGTAACGATCCGCTTCGATTTCTTCCGCATCGTTATTTTCATGCCCTTCGTCATCGTCCATGTCCAAAAGCGCCGAGCCTGCCTCGACGTGGCCGCAAGCGATGTGTCCGATCTCATGGGCGAGATAGAAGGCGATCGGAGCAGGATATAAGGAGTCCTTGGCTAGCAGGATTGCATACCGATCCTTGTAGCTGCTCACCATGGCACTCATGCGTTTGGCGGCCAAGGGGTAAACGCGCAGATGCAAAACAGGTACCCCAACTCCCCAAAGAGCCGCCAATAGTTCAATCAGGCCGACGTAGTCGTTGCCTTTCAAAATAAAACTGCGCAGCTGCGATGCCGACACGCCCTGCAGAGCGACGCTTTGCTCGACGGACTTAACGAGCATGCGAGTAAGCGATCTGCCGAAGGCCGTGATGGCCGGCTTGTCGCGCTGATCGTCCCCTTTGAAGCTCTTGTACTTTGCGGAATCGTCCCAGATGAACTGGGGCGCCTGATCGTCGAGAACAGTGAGCGGGTCCAGCCCGAGGTTCCGAGCCAAGGAAAACCGCAATTCTGCTTGAGCCGACGGCGATGCGTCGGCAGCGTCACTCCACCACTCGGGCCACGCGGCGCTAATTGCCGAATCGGTCAGCCCCGTGGACTTTGCGAGGCGCAGCCGGAATGCAGTTGCATTATTCGCCAAGATGCCTCCCATACGAGATGACGAGCCGGTTCTAGCCCTGGGTTCGTCTTTCTTCTACGGTGAAAGACCGCGTACTTTCGATCAACTTTGCAAGCAACGCCGCGTGCGAGTTGCTCCCATCCCAGACTTCGTCAAGCAATTTGTGCAAATCGTCTATTTCCGACTCCAGCGCACGTGCATTTTCATCGACGTGTATTCCAAAAAATGCACATAGCAAAAGTGCGTTTTTCCCTCTGCTGCCAGCACCGTGCTTTCGGAGCCGACGCACAGCATAGAAGTCCGCGCCGCTCGCCCGAGATAGGGCTACCGACGTGTCGTTGTATTGAGCCAGTGCCTCATTCAGCTTGACCCTGGCTACAGTCCATTGGGCTTGTGACTTGTGCATATTTTGATATAATATCAAAAATACGCACATACCACATATCAATGCCTACTAATCTTATCGAGTTGTCCACGACCACTCATCGCCGCGTCGAAAATTCCGTCCCCGATATCTTCTGCTGGACCAAGATGGGTACCGAGGCTGGCCAAACACTCGATACCATCATCCGACGCAAAGAGATGGAGCGCATAGCGGGCAATGGCGTGTTTGCATGGGGCATTGGCAACTCCTTGGGTACCAGTGTTGACTTGGCTCGTCAGATGCGCCCCGACGGTAGGGTGGACGTGCTCTTCACCCCCATGAAAAGCGCACCCAAGCAAGCGGACATCTCCCCTTCCAAAACATTCCTGTGGCTGAGCTCGATCGAACGGGATGGTCGCATTGCACCCTTACCGAAACACCTCCTGATCACCAGCCGCGGTAGCGAAGGCAAGAGGACGCATTACGCGTTGCTGTGCCACAGCGACAGCAGCATCGAAAACGAAGCCCTGGAGCACTACATTTACGCGGCAAGTGCGCGCAACCTTGCCAGCAGCAATCGTATCGGCGCCTCGCAAGTAACTTCGATGGTGCGGTATGGCTCTGCCTCCTCCTCCCCCTCCCCCGACGGCGCACCTTACAGAGTGGCCTTTCGAGCAGCCCTCCATCAGCAGGGGTTTCTAAAATTGATCAACCCGGTCGCGCTAGAGGGAGCGATCGCCACGCTGTACCGTCAGGCGTGCGCGGTCACCACTGCGAGCGAATGGCTCAAGCTAGCCACCGAAGTGCGACAGATGGCACAGGAGCGGGCGAGCGCAATGCGAAAGGCGGATCTGTTTTCATGACACTGTGATTTTATACAGTACTCGTTAATCAATCAAGGCAACTCCGTGAGGCACGCTCACCTCAACCGAGCTGCTTGCCTGCACCGCTACCCGCCCGCGTCGGATCCCGAAGGCGACCTCACGTGGGGTTTCCAGTCCTGAATCTAGCGGCACGCGACATCGCATCAAAGCGAACGGCTTGACGCCTTCGCGATCTGAGCCTCCCGCCACTTGCGAGATTGAGATTCCGGCTTGTCGGCTGCATCAAAATCTTCGAAGCCGTCGAGAAACTCGCTCGTTGCAGCAAGCTTACGTTCGTTGATCCCCGCGGCTGCAAGCAAATCTAACATCCGCAGTCGGTCAAAGTGTCCCAGTTGCGGATCGGTCAAAGCGATCGGATTCACGAAGAATTCCCCACGGTAAAAACACAGGAGTCGCATCACATGTTCGCTCGCGGGCGCGTGCGCCATGAAATTCGCCGATAGCTGCAATGCACATACGTCCCTAGTCGCTTCACTTCGTCTTTCTGCCGCAGCATAGGCGTCGATGAAGCCGGTGCCGATTAACGAGTTCGGTCTGGCCTGGACTAAGCCCCACCCGAGACCGCCTCTAGGAATAAAGCCGTCGAGAAGTAACGCTTGAAAGACAAGCGACGCGGTGATCAAGTAACGCAGCGCGAAGTCGTCCTTCGGTATGCTCGAATAGACGACAAACATGTCATTTAGACGGAACGTGGAGAAGTCACGCGTTCCCCAGACCTTGTTCATTGCGTGCACGACAAGCCCGAATGGGATCGTCATGCGAAAACGCAGGTAATTCCGATCCATGTTGTCTGCCAGGGCGCTGAGCGCCTCCTCGTCGCTCTCAAGGATCTTATGAGTGAATCCAAGTGCGTCGACGACCAGCACCGGGGATTGAAACGGCGGACGGGGTTTGCTGCGAAAGAACATACTCGCTCCTCAACTCGAACTATCGTTAAAACCGGTGTACACGGCGTACGGAAGAAGCGGGAGAAGGCAGTGATGGAAATTGAAGGAGAATGTTGCTTCTCACGGCAATACTTTCCAATCAAACTCCACTGCCCGCGTGAACAACCGCGCCGAGAACAGCCATCAGCCAACCCGCGAACGCGAGCGACGCATGCGGGGATTTCGCGACCCGAATCGCACCCAGGCTTTCCTCGCGATCTTCGGGCTGATATACCAGCACTTCCCCTTGGTGCGGCATCTGTTGCGTGCCTCGTTTTATCGCAACCACCTCGCCCGCCGTACGCTCCTCGACGTGGCGCGAATTTTCCGAGGTCACCCGGCACCCGTCTGCCGCATGAAACATGTAGGTCGCGCTCGCGCCCCTTGCGAACATACTCCGCTAACTTGACAGCGCCGTGCCGACTGTTTACACGGATCTAGCTTGGAATCACGGGCCGTTGCACGTCAAATGTCCGATTAAACGGCGTCCATCCTTAATAAGCACCGGCTGCTTACGACGCGCAGCGTACCGAAGCGCTTTTCGCAGAGATCTGAGATTAGGTACCAGCATGTAAACGCGGACCACAGCGAACTCGCGGTTCCTAAGAGAACCGTCGCGCCGGTCCCAGAGGGCTACATCTGATTCAGTCGCCCCATCTCTCGGCTCGCTTTGACCATTGCATTCGAATCCGCCTCGGCCCTCTCGCTCAGTCGGACATTGGCCCACAATCCCTTATGCTCCAACAGGACAGGCTTGAACGAGCTCTACCCGTGCGGAGCCAACTCCTCGTCCGACGGGCGCAGCAGGCCAACCTGGGGAGAACCGTTAGGAAATAGAACATCCCCGTCCCTTTGCTCTTTTGCCCCTACCGTTTTGTTCTGCCTGCAGCAAGTCGAGCGTGATACTTCGCACTCTCCTGGCGCATGCGCTGCTGCTCGGCATTCACGTAGATGGTGGTGGTCTGGAGCGACCCATGCCCCAGCACCTGCTGCAACACCTCGATCGCCATGCCGGCCGCGGCCGACTGCGTCCCGAACGTGTGCCGAAACGCATGCGGCGAGGTAGCCGCCAGCTGCCGGCGAGCCGACTCCTCGAGATCCGGCAGTTGCTCGAGCAGGCGCCCGAGGGCGCGCGTCACCACCCGGCGCGCAGCACGCGGCGTGTAGCGCGATCGACACCAGGTCGTCGCGCATGGTGCGCAACAGGCGCTCAACGTCCAGGACCTCGTGCTCCTCCGGATCGAAGTAGAGCCGCGCGATGGTCGCGACCGGCAGCCCTTTCACGCGCGCGCGCAGCGCCGTGAATTCGGTGCGCGAGTAGGTTCGGGGCGGCGGCAGCTCGAGCTGCTGCGGGCAGTTGGCCATGGTCAGGTCTTGGTTGCTGCGCGACGGGTTAGTAGCGGGAATAGCTTGAGCCAGTCCGCATCGGACACAGCATCGATTTCCAAGATCGCGGCGTCCCGGGCGTCATCGATCGTGAACGCGGCCACCCGAGGAATGCGCCGCCCCGTCTCCACCTCGGACACGGCGTAGTCGGCGACCACTTTCAAACCGGCCGATTCGAGGGGTGAACGGCGAAGGTCCGGCCGCGGTGCTCGAACGGCACGCCGATCACCTCACACCGCAGCCCGTTCTCGAGCACGATCTCGAACACAATGCCGTCGACACGACGGGCGAGTGTGGCGGCGACAGCAGAAGAACTTTTCATAGGTCGTTTCCTGTGGGGAGCCGGATATATCGCAGGCCGACGACGAGGTGCCCGAGCTCGATGGTCGGCATCGGTTAGCCCGCCGGCGCCGGACTCGAATCGTCCACTGCCAAGGGGCTGGCCTGGTGGCGATCCAGCAAAAACGTCGCGGCAGCCACGGTCGCCTGCTTCACGAACACGGCGTAGCCCGGATCAAGCGGCGGCAGGTGACTCGTCGCGCCGTGAGCGGTACCGAAGTGGGTGCGCAGCGCGCCGATACCCTGGGTGATGGATTGAATCCCGTCAAGCAGTTTTCTCGCATCCTCTGCGGCCTCCTTCTCTGCCGGCCAGGTCAGTGTCTCCAGGCAAGCCTTCACAAGCGGTGAGATCGATTTGTCCTTCGGCAGTGCCACGCCGCGCTCCCGCAGGATCTTCGCGCACACCGCCTCGAGGAACCGGCTGCAGCGCGTGAGCGCGTCAGCCGAATCGGTCCGCGTTGCGTCCACGGCGTCTTGCCATAGACGGCGCAGGTTCTCGTCGCCGACAATCGTGAGACTGTCCGCCATCTCGGCGTCGATCACACCGGACTCATCCGCCAGGAGCGCCCGGACCGAGGCCAACGCGCCATCGAGCCGGCCCTCGATTTCGTCCAATCCGTGTCCGCCTATCCGGCGAATGAGCGACGTCACCACGTCCTTGGCGGTGAGTCGCTCAAGCCAATGTGGAGGGCAGTTTTCCAACGGCCAGGTGCCCTCGACCCAGGCGCTGAAATCGGTTTCGCGGGCATCGCTCGTGACCACCATCAGACGGTTGTCAGTGAAGCGCAGGCAGAGGTTCAAAGGTGGATCGTCGCTCCCGGGCAGCGGTTCCACGCGGACAAACGCGCTCTGACCACTGACCGATAGATGCCCGAATTCGGTTCGCATCGCATCAACCAGCTCGAGCAAACCCGTTTGGACTTCTTCGTGCTTGGACTGGACGCGTTTGAGTTGTGCGGCTCGGGCTTTGATCAGGTCTCTCATCTCGCTCTGTGCCGGTGCTCGGCAATGTGGTGGTGTTGGTCCTGTATCCCTGGTGCCTGACACGCCTGGCCGCAGCGTTCGGCATCCGCCCTACCAGTCGGCGCCGTGGAGGGCGATCCACTCGCCGCGACAACCCGGGTCGCGTTTGTGCGGCACGTTGGCGAGCGCGAGCTGCAGGCGGCTCAGCTGGCCGACGTCGAGCACGGCGTGCAGGAAGGATGTGGGGGGGGCGCGCGCACGGTGTCGGCCGCGCGCAATTGGATGCCGGTGTAGATGATGGTCCTCGTTGCCCTTCGCGGGGGCGGTGCTGGGCGTGGGGCGACGCACGGCGCCGGCGCCAGGCTGCCCTGCTTGATCGGCTGGCGGGCCGCCAGGCGCCGTGGGCGCCAGTCGACCCCGGTTCGTCAAAATACGGGTTAACCCTATATTCAATGAGATGTAATTCGACCCTACGGCATTCTAGGCCATTAAATGCAAGTCTGCTAATGGTGCTTAGCGGATCAATTAATCCGCCGCAACTACCGCGCCCGTCCAAACCACCAACCACCGACCCCCACTCGCCATATAAAACCAAATTACCAACACATTAAATCCAACCACCAATCATGCCCATTAAAAATTAATAGCCCTCACCAATATCATGACCAGCAAAACAAACAATCAAAAACAGAAGACGCGAAAAATCCGCCCACCAACCCAAAGCAATCAACCTCAAATCTCCCCAAGCCCCGCCACAAAACCATAATCCGCACCAAACACTTATCCACCCCCACAATTTGAAATCAACAAAATTCAACCATTGAGGCAAATAATGAAAAATTACATTACCAACTTCCCACTTGTCGAGTATTTCGGCTGCGATGGCTCAGACCCGGAAATCGAACCATGGAAGAGCTGGTTTTCTGGCGCGGACCCTTTACTCGGTCGAAACCTAGCTGAACCTTTATGGTGGCACTTCTGCGACATACTGTCGCACTTCGAGGAACTGACTTGTCAGCACCTCGGGATCTCCCACCCCTCCTACGAAGCCCTCGAAGCAACGCTTTACGATCACCTGTCTCTAGCTGAATCCATTAGAGGCGGACCGCTCGTCCCGGCAAATATCTACAACCTGAAACATTTCATGATAAGCGGTGGAGTGAAAAATAATTCAACTCTTGAAATGTTAGTTCTCGCATATTGCATCTGGTGTGTCGACCGGCTTATCGATGCACTGTACGCCAACGACGCAATGTTCGCGTCGCTCATGATCTCCAATGTTTTTTGCGCCACCAATGATTTTAGCAATAGGTAGCCATCTCCATAATCCAGGGCACTACCTGGGACGTAAACTCTCGACAGCAAGGGCGTTTCCGATTAAAAAATTGGCGTCACGGCTTGTGCCTACTAGACGTCAGCCGTGACGTAAAAGATACGAAATCCCCCGAGACAGGTTCCAAATATCTTTGAACCTATATGACCCATATGAGCACGGTCGGCATCGACCACTCCGTCAGTGCAATTCAGCATAGACGTACTTAGCTCAGGAGATTTTGTGCTTCCTTCTATTTATACCGTCGTGGCGATTACCTTGACACTCGCCCTCGTCGCGGTATTCGCACTTGGCCTTTACTGGCTCGGCGCGTCTACGAGACCCTCAACGAAGCTTAATTCATCGCGCAACGCATCAGCAGAACATGCATCCCTCGCGCCCCACACTCCAACGTCTCGCCACCACACGGATCCCGACTCGCCTGATGAATGGGAAGCCTTTGCGCCCCCTCCCGACTTTCTCATCGGAAACGCTCACAGCGCTGATATAACGCTGCTCGACCCGCCTTCTTCACAGGAGGGTGAATCGATCAGCGGCCTGAGCGTCCCCGAAGTTCGTCATGGCGTTCTCGAAGCAATCGAGTCGTTGACGAGTCATGCAAGCGCGTCGGTGGAAGACGACAAGCCTATCAATGTATCGCCTCCCGGACCGCTGCTGCACTGCCCACGATGCAAGTCGGCACGGATCGATACGCGCAATCGCGCTCGCAAGGCCGGTAGCGCTATCGGCAGCGTGGCGGGCGCAACCGGCGGAATGGCAGCGGCACTTGCTGGCGCAGAAACCGGTGCAGTCGTCGGTTCCATTGTAGGGCCAATCGGCACCGTATTCGGCGGGCTCGCCGGTGCCGTGATTGCCGGCCTTGTCGGCAGCGCCGCTGGATGCGCTGCAGGCTCCGCAGTCGGAGGTGCTATCGATGACAACGTCCTCGACAACTACATCTGCATGAACTGCGGACACGGATTCAGCGCAAAGCAAACCTGAGTCATATCCGCCTGCTGTTCCCTTCACATCTTCCTATGTGTCCGGCGTTAGCCGGACTGTATGCCCTCGTCTATTCTCAAAACGGAGCCTCTATGCATCTCGTACAAACCATGGCGTATGTCGGCCAAGAACCGTGGCACGGCCTTGGCAATCGTCTGGCGCCGAACCAGTCGATAGAAGTCTGGGCCGATCGCGCCGGCATGGACTGGACCATCGAATCGTCCGAGGTTCGGTTCGTCGCGGGCAGCAGCGGCATCGGCACGATTCACGCCTTTCCCGACCAGAAGGTGCTCTATCGCTCCGACAACAAACTGCCGCTGTCGGTGGTGTCCGCCCGCTATCAGGTCGTCCAGCCTCGACAGATTCTCGAGTTCTATCGCGACCTGACCGAGATCGGTGGTTTCGAACTCGAGACGGCCGGCGTCTTGAAGGAAGGCCGCAAGCTCTGGGCTCTCGCCAAGACCGGACAATCGGGTTTGCTCAAAGGCAAGGACAAAATCACGGGCTACCTCTTGCTCGCCACCGCGTGCGACGGCACGCTCGCGACCACCGCGCAATTCACCTCGGTGCGCGTCGTCTGTAACAACACACTGCAGATTGCCTTGGGCGACAGCACGGGCGTCGTCAAGGTTCAGCATCGCTCACAGTTCGATGCGCAAGCCGTCAAGCGTCAGCTTGGCATCGCTGTGTCGTCATGGGATGCGTTCATGGCGCGGGCCAAGGCGCTCACCGAGCGCAAGATCACCGATACCACGGCAGAAGCATTCCTACGGCGTGTGCTGACCTACTCAACCGTCAACGTTCCGGATCGAGAAACGGTTTCGGTTAACGAGCATGCCATCAAGACAGTCGGCCAGCTCTATGCTGGGCGCGGGAAAGGGGCTGACCTGTCATCTGCCTCAGGCACCGCGTGGGGACTGCTGAATGCCGTGACCGAGTATGTGGATCACCACCGTCGCGCACGCACTGGCGATCATCGCCTCGACGCCGCCTGGTTCGGCGCGGGCGCGACGCTCAAGCAACGCGCCTGGGACGAGGCCATGAAGCTCGTCGCGTGATCACCGTTTCACTCCCCGTATTGCCTCACCCTTGGCCCGGCCAGATTCGTCTGCCGGGCCTTTTCTTTTCTGGAGACGCCATGCGCACTCCTCTTCCTGAACCACCTGGCGCACGAAAACCTGCGCTGAAGCTCGTCAAGACACGAGAACTGAGCCGCGACGACTGGCTCACCGTCAGGCGGACCGGCATCGGCGGCTCGGACGCTGCGGCTGCCGTGGGCCTCAATCCCTACCTGAGCGCCCTGGAGTTGTGGCTCGTCAAAACCGGTCGTGCCGAGGGCTTACCACGGCCGGATCCGGCCGATATGACATCGCCGACGTATTGGGGAACGTTGCTGGAGCCCATCGTGGCGGCGGTCTACACCCAACAGACGGGCAACAAAGTTCGAAAGGTCAATGCCGTGCTTCGGCACGCCACGGTCCCCTTCATGCTGGCGAACATCGATCGCGAGGTGGTTGGCGCGCCCGACGTGCAGATTCTGGAATGCAAGACCGCTGGCGAGTTCGGCTCACGACTCTGGCGGGACGGTGTACCGGAATATGTGCAGCTTCAGGTGCAGCACCAGTTGGCCGTCACGGGCAAGACGGCGGCGCATGTCGCGGTCTTGCTTTGCGGGCAGGCGCTCGAAGTACACCGGATCCAGCGAGACGATGCGCTGATCGGGAAGCTCATCGAGCTCGAAGCGCGCTTCTGGCGCTTTGTGGAAACCGATACGCCGCCACCTTCGGATGGCTCCGAATCCGCCGATCGCGCGCTCCGCCACCTGTATCCAGGTAACGGCGGCACGATCGATTTCGTCGACGACCGAACATTGTCCGCTGCATTTGCAGACCTGCTCGCTGTCCGAGCTGAGATCGAATCGCGTCAAGCGATCGAGGCCCGGCTCAAGCAAACGATCCAGGCTGCGATGGGTGATGCCACCCGCGCCCTGTTCGAGACCGGTTCGGTGTCGTTCAAGCGTAGCAAGGATTCGTCGTCGATCAATCTGGAGCGGTTGACGGCCGATCACCCGTCCCTCGTTGCGCAATACGCCATCTCCAAGCCGGGCTCCCGGCGCTTTCTCACGTCGACCTGATTTGTTATCCATGACTAACATCGAATGCTTGAACGACATCATGACCTATTCACGCTATGGCGCGCTCGTGCAGGCCTTCGTGATGGACGCCCTCAGCAAGCACGCGCATCGCGTGGCCACGATTTCTCCCGACACCTTGCGAGAACAGTTCGGCGCCCACATGCTGGTCAACGTCGAAGCCTGGCAAGGCGTGGCCCGCGAGATCCACGACAAGCTCGAGGCGCACTTCGCGCAGTAACCAATTCGACGCGTCCCCTACTCACAACTCCTCCTTTCTGGATAACCATCATGCTCAAAGGTCTAGCTATCACTCCGCCCGTGATCGGGCGCATATCGATCGGCAGAATTGTCGAGAAGAACGGCAAGCGTCTGCCGGAAAAAGACGATCAATTCACCCTTACGACTCAGGTACAGCAGCGCGGTGAGTGGATGTTGCATCCACTCAATGAAGCACTGCGCAAGGCAGCATCAGGCAAGCTGCGTGCGATTCCGGTGCGGCTTCTGTTCAACGATCCCGACCTCAACCTGCGCGCCGAATACTCGCTCTTCGATCGTGATACGGGGCGCCCCGTGTGCGTCGGCAATGGCGAGGCATGCCGGCGGGTGACGGATGCGGGCATCGACGCCCTGCCCTGTCCGTCGCCGGACGGCTGCATATTCGGTCGCCAGGGCGGCTGCAAGCCTTACGGCCGCCTGAACGTCATCGTCGGTGATGACGATGAAATGGGCTCGTTCATCTTTCGCACCACGTCCTACAACAGTATTCGCACACTCGCCGCACGCCTGCACTACTTTTGCGCCGTCTCCGGGAACCGACTGGCTTGTCTGCCGCTGGAACTGAAACTACGCGGCAAATCGACCACGCAGAGCTATCGGTCGGCTATCTACTATGTCGACCTGTGCGTGCGCGCGGGTGGCACGCTCGAACACGCCTTGGTCGAGGCCAAAGATCTGGACGCGCGCCGCCAGGCATCTGGATTCGACCAGGCTGCACTCGATGCCGCAGCGCGACTCGGATTCGCCAATGGCGCATTCGAGGATAGTCCGGAGGAACAGGCCGCGGTTGTCGAGGAGTTCTATCCCGATCCCACCTCTCGCTCTCCGGATACGGGCGATGGAGCCAATGACGAGATGGCCAGCGCGAAGCCGTCGACGCTGCGCGACAAGCTGGAACGCCAAGCCGTGCTACTCGGCGGCAAGGGAGCATGAGCTTGCGGCACTGGGCTTTTGTCCTTGCGGCGGGTGCCACGTCCACCGCGCTTTGCCTGTCGATACTCGCCGGCTGGCAACGCGGTGGATCGCTCCCGGAACGGTTTGTCTGGGTCGCGATGGGTGTGGTGCTTGTCATCAGCGCGCACTTGTTACCGGCGCTCTTGCGGGAGGTGCCTATTCTTCTCCGTCACGTCGGTAGCCTGCTATGGGTGACGTGCTTGGCGGCCGCATGTTTCGGCCATGTGCAGTTTTTTGTGACTGCGCAGCGGCATGCCGGCGAACAACGGGCCGCGGTGGTACAGGTAGCAACACCGCCATCGTCCATGCGCAGTCTCACGGCTGTTATGGCGGACCGCGCGACCGTGACGGCCCAGCTTGCCACGGCCAAGGCACGTGCTTGCGTCGGTATCTGCGCGACATTGGAAGCCCGTCGCGCGACGCTCGCGGCACGACTCGATGCACTGAATGCCGAGGCGAATGACATCCGGCGTCAGCAGCGCGCAACAGATCACGTTACGGCACAACGTGACTCGTTACTCGCCGATCCAGTCACGACAAGACTTGCCGCGTTACTCGGCGTCACGACCGCTCGCACGGACCTGCTGTCGGGGTTGATGTTTGCGGCCGTGCTTGAAGGCGTCGCATGCTTGTGGTGGGCCATCGCCTTTCGCCTGCCGGCAGTCCCGCAGTCCGCCCCGGCGCGGATCGCGCCACTGGTCGCGATGATGGGCGGCGAGGCTCCCTCGGGAATCGCGCCGGTCGCCATCGTGACTGAGGTGACGGGATCCGCCATCACGCCTTCTGCTGACTCAACGTTGCCGACCGTCACGCCAGCCACAGCGAGTCACGACGGTAAGACCGTTAGTTGCGATGGTGCGATTCATCATCACAACGGCACAGCACTGTCATCGGTTTCGCTACCTGCCGCCCCAAGCGACGAGCTGCTGGCGCAACTCACTCGCGACGTTGCTGCCGGCTTGGTCCGACCGACCGTTTCCGGCATCCGGCTGCATCTGCGTTGCTCTCAAGCACGCGCCATCACCCTCAGGCGCCAGCTCGCTCAACGCGACATCACGGCATAAGCCGGGCCTCATCGCCCAGCTCGCCGTGTTTTCTTCCTTCATTTTTACCGTCATGAAACATGGAATCGAATACGCTCGTCCCCAGCGTCAGCATTGCCAACCTCGCCAATCAACGCGCCGCCATCGTCGAACGCGTGCGCGCCGCCCTCGACCTGCTAGGCGAAGCCCAGCAGCTCGCCAAGCTTGCCCACCTCGGCTTCCCCCGACTCGTACTCGATGAAAGTTATGGCTGCCGCGGCCGCGCGACCGTAACGGGAGAATATGCAAAGCGCGACGAAGCTGAAGCCGCCATCGTGCGCATCATTGACATTCGCGGCTGGGAGTATCTGCTGTCGGAATCGGGCTTACGTACCTTCATGGACGCGAAGGCGCGGGAGCAATGGAGCAGTCAGATCGCCAATGGCGACGTACCTGAACTGACGGCCGCCAATATCGAAGCGACGTTCGAGCAGATCTACGGCGCACGCGGCGATATGTTCGAACGTGGCGTGCTCCAATGCTTTCGCAGACTGTCGTGGAACTACAAAACCAACGAACCGTTCAAGTTCGGGCGACGCATCATCGTGCAATACCTGTTGAGTTCCGGGTCGCCCAATCATCGAGTGACCAACGAACTGGACGACCTGATCCGGGTGTTCTGTCTTCTGGACGGCAAGCTTGAGCCGGACCATCGCCATGGTGCCTATGCTCTGGTGTCCGACACGCGACAGGCTCGACGCACGGAAGCAGAAAACGACTACTTCCACCTGCGCTGGTTCAAGAACGGCAACGGTCACCTGACCTTCAAGCGCCCCGACCTGATCGACAAGATGAACCAGATCATCGCGAAGCACTACCCGAACACCCTCGCCTCAGAGGCGCGGTAATCCACCGCGCAGTAGGCCTTGCACTTTTCCCAACCCTGTTTTAGCGACATCGGTATCCGGCTCGCCCGGAGGCTCGTGCTCGCCCTTTATCGGGAGTATGTCGTGAACCTACCATCCATTCACCACAGCGGTCCGCGCTTCAAGCTCGGCCGGATCTTCACCCCACCCGCTGCCTTGGCGGCGTGCGCCACGGCTCACGTCTCGATGTTCGATCTGTTGCTGCGCCACGTTCGGGGTGACTGGGGCAATTTATCCGAGCCGGATAGGCAACAGAACGAGCATGCGCTTGAAGTGGGATTGGTGCTGCTATCCAGCTATGCCCTGCCCAACGGGGCGACCATTTGGGTCATCACCGAATGGGATCGATCGATCACTACGTTACTGGTACCCAGCGACTATTAGATCTGGCTACATCAAGTGCTGCGATACGCTTAACGGCTCAGTTCATTCATGAAAGTGAGCACCGATTGCTGCTGGCCTTTCGTCAAGCGATGAAACTTCAAAAGCATCTCGGCTTCAACATCGTCAACCGCATAAAAGTACGCGGCAGGTACTTGGAGGACAACGGCAAGACGAGTCACCAGTTCTAAGTCAGGAATGCGCTTGCCGAGTTCGTAGCGATTCATTCGTGTACTTGCAGACATTGGGTCGAGTCCGGCCTCGATCCCAAGACGCTCTTGGGAGAGACCGGTACGTTGGCGAGCATTTTTTAGCCGACGGGCAAGTACGGACATTTTTACCTTCACATCGAGGAAAGTAAAAATCGTCCCGGTTTAGCTCGCACCCAATACTACCAATTTGGTAGTATTGGGTGCCTTTGCTGGCTAGCTTGCCTTGGAACGCTGCCGCATCGCACCGCGTCGCGTGGTCAAGGGGACCTGTCTTCTCAAGTGCCAACGACCTCGCCCGCCGATCAACTATTGAAATCCCAAGACCGGTAACCAATACCGCCATAAGGTGAGAACAATGCCAAACAGCAACCATACGGGGTTCGCCAAGCATATCCTTGGCGTATCTATCGCCACCGCCCTCGCCGCCTGCGGCGGCGGCGGAGACTCCGGGCCCACCACGCCGCCCACGAGTGGTGGAGGCACCTCCGCAACTCAGCCCACGGGGGCCATTTCGGGCAAGGCAATGGACGGTTATCTCGCTGGCGCGACCGTCTGCCTGGATCTGAACAACAACGGGATATGCGACGCGGGTGAACCCACAGCAGTCACCGACGCGACCGGCCAGTTTTCCGTTCCCTACAGTGGCGATGCGACGGGTAAAGCACTACTTGTCCAAGTCACGTCAGCGACCAAGGATCTTTCTCGTCCTGCTGGTTTCCAGTTCCCTGCAGCGTTCACGTTGTCTCAGGTTGTGCAATCGGCAGGCGCTCAGGTGGTTAGCCCGTTGACCACACTGGTCACTGCGCAAATGCAAACTGGCTTGAGCCACGCGCAAGCCCTTGCTGCGGTGCAAAGCCTTGTCGGCGGGCAGGTCGATCCCAACGCCGACTACCTCGCCAACCAGGATGCCTCGACTCAAGCGCTCGCGCAGGCTGTCGTCGACAAACTCGGGACCTTCGCCACCAATGGCGCAGTGGACAGCGCGACATTGCGCAATGCGCTGAACGCGATGGTCGCCGAGGGCAGCGTGTCTTCCGTTACGTCGCAAGATGTGGCCGCACAAGCCACCAGGCCCGTCTACCAGTTTGCGGACGCATCACAGATCCTCGCCCAGCCGACCTATAGCTTCGTGGACTATCTGATCTCATTCTTCGGTGGCTTCAATCCGACACCGGGCTCGACTAACCAGGCGTTGGTGAGAAACGTCCGCCAGATCGCAGGCGGCGCATTGCAAACGATCGAACAAGAAAATCTGCCGGTGGGTAGCTCAACATGGACGGATGTTCCGCTCGGCGCTTACAACGGGGGCAAATATGACGGACTCAGCGGCGAGTATGTGCTGAAAGCAGATGGAACCTGGTCTAGCCTCGTCTCGGAAACCCAGCGACTCGCGCCGCTACCCCTGTCCAGAGTCGGCACGACGCTATCGGGCACCGAACCTTTGTCGGGCATCGGGTTCTCGTATGAAGTCCGGTCGGTCGATCTTTCTGGCCAGCCGCTGGCCGTTGCAGCGCCACTTGCCTCGAGCTTCCATGACTTCGCTCATGCAACACAGCTGACCAATGCGTCGTTCCCCAACGGAAGTACTGCCTACCTCGGCATCCAGACCTATGCTGCCGATCGCGTTGTGCTCCCGGTGTCGGTTCCGGTGTGTGACAACGCAACGATCGAGGCCGGTCTTGTTTGCGGCGCGACGCCGGCCTATCCGGATGGAGACACGATTGTCATGACATCGGGCGCGCCGAGCATGACGTACACGTCGATTCAGCAAGCCATCGGTCTCAATCTGCCGGGACCGAACGTCGGCGTGAATTCCATCCAGCTGTCCGCGGACCATAGCGCGATGATCGACTCGGTGGCTGCCACCTGGTCAGTGTATTCGCAGAACCCGGACATCCTGGTGCTCGACGTCGCCGCCAGCGACATCCCGGCCCTGGCGTCGACAAACGGCCGGCTGCAACCGCTGGTCGAGGGCGCAAAGTTGGTGCTTGCCTTGCGGCAAGGGCACCTCCAGGTCGGCTGGCTGTATCCGTCCAATTTCGCAGCAAAGGCCATCCAGTTCTCAGGCGGTTTGCCCGCTCCGCTACTAAGCGCCCTCAACGCAGTGATCTCCGCGCCGCAATGATCCGGCGCTGAACATCAGCGCACCTGCCTCGGGCCCATAGCCCCCCGGCTATGTGGCTTTTCCCGCCGACCGAGGTCTTCTCGGTCGGTTTTTTATTGCGCAAAGGCTTTCCACTTCCGGAAGCCCCAATCTGCATGTACATCATGAAATTCACACTCCAGCGCGCCAATACAGTACTTATAGCTATCGCTGTCACGAGCAACCTCGCTGCCTGCAAAGGCGAAGTCCTCGACTATCGCAACGCCCAGATGGTAAATGGCAAGGTTTATGCAAGCGGTGTCAACGAGCCGTTCTCGGGCAAGCTCACCAATGTGCCGACCGCCGTCATCCTCGGCCCGCAACAGGGTTTCAGGACTGCCATTCGTACAATGGAGAAGACCCTACCCGCGCTTACGCTCGATTACATCAGCGCGGCAGGAATCGACTATTTCCCGACGGATGCGCGCATTCCCTCCGCTGCTTACTGCGAAGCGCAGGTCAGCAACGGCTATCCGGATGGCAAGGCGATCTGCAAGGCGGCGAACTCGGACCATACGCTGATCACGATGAGCTTCACGTCGGGGCAGCTCGATGGCGAACTAGATTCGTACGCGCCAGATGACAGCAGCCATCTGTTTGCGAAGGTCGCATTTCGAAACGGAAATGCCGACGGTCGCATGGAAGTCTACAGTCCAACGACGCACCGGCTTGTACATACGCTAACGTGGGCCAACGGTGTGCTGAATGGCGAGGAAGATGGCTTCGACGAAACCACGAGCAACCGCGTACTGCATGCGACGCTCGTCAACGGCCTGTATGACGGTGAATTCGTACGTTACGCGCCCGATGGCACGCAGGTGACCTACCGCGCGAAGTTCGTCAACGGCAGGCCAGACGGGATCGAGGAGGCCTACGATCCGCATACCGGCAGGCTGACCGGCCATGCGGAATATGCCAGCGGCGTACTCAACGGCATCGTCAAGCGCTGGGATACGGACGGCAGACTTGTCTATGAGAAGGAGTATCAAAACGGGCAGCCCCTCCGCAACGAGGCGGTTGCAGTCTGCGTCAACCAGCGCGACCTCCAGCATCAGAGTCAGGAGGGAGAAGACATCTCCGCGCTGCTCAACGAGTGGGAGGCGCAGTGCCGCGAAGAGCTTCATGGCGCTTTCAGTACGGCCCCGGGCACCGCAGCAGCGTCCTCCGCCACTGCCGGAAGCGGCAGCACCGACGCCGAAATCACTCGTGCCATCCGGGCTGCGGCGAACGAAGCGGTGTCGGCACCCGCAGGCAGAAGCACGCCGGTTGACGCCTGTGTGGACCAGTGGACTGCAGCCTTTCACCGTGAAAGCGGCGACGACGCGATAATCACCGCCGACCAGCTCGGCGAGTGGCAGTCGTGGTGCAAGGAGGGGAAACGGCTCAAGTAGGACCTCGACTCGAAAACCCACCGCCAGCGGGATGCGCCTTCGGGAGCATCTCGCATCGCGCTAGCCTCTCTTTTTTCGATTCGCCCCAGTTCAGGGACGCGTAACCGGCGAAGCACTCCGAACTCACAGCGGCTCAGATATATGATCAGCCTTCACCGATTGCACCACTACTTTACATGGACCGTCTGTACGAAGCCTTACTGATTTCGGTGACCGACCAGTCTTGCTCGTACCTTTCGTCTTGGCCGGAATCATTGTCGTCGTTTGTGCACGGTTTTACGCAGCCATCAACAGCACTCACGGTAGCTGTACGCCGAGCAAATGCTGCCCCACAGATCAGCCAGCCGCGTCACGCAATGCCTTCGCCGCACCGGCATGCCCGGCCGACATTCCTCTATCAGTTCTCGCCCACTTGCCGCCGACCATGCTTTGTCGTTAGCGTGTTGGCCCGGGCAGCTGGTTTGACACGAACCGCCTGCGCGTCTTCTTTCTCGAAGTTGGTTTTGACGAAGTAGCCCTGCACGTAAGCGTCGAGTCTGCTTCGATGTGTCGGGTTGCCGCAGTCAAGCTCCCCCAGTGCCCACGTGCGCTTCTGGATCATGTTCTGCCGGCCAGGACTGTCGTGGCAGTTGTACGATTGCCCGAGATCGCCTGTACTCGATGACCAGCGGTCAGTCAGCCCGTTGATCAGGCGCGGAAGATCCCCAACCTTCCATCGCGTGCCATCGAAGACGTATAGCCCGTGAAAGTGATTTGCGCTGCTCTGGCCACCGACCTCCATCTTCCAGATGCTGCCGACCATGTGTTCGAATAACCACCCATCAGACCCGTGCTGATTTTTGAAAAAGCGGCTGCGGTGCGCCATCGCCAAGCCCGCATCGATGCGGGCTCGGGTCTCTCCCACCGCCTCAGAGGAAGAAAGTGTGTCTGACGGTACTCGCACCCAGCGTCCGGTAGATGACGGACGCCAGCTCATACGCCGCAGCAGATCCCGCTCGTCAACGGCATCTTCCCTGTAGGAGTGGTCAATCCGTACAACCAGCAACCGGCGGTACAAGGTGTATAGGCCTTCCAAGTCTTCGCGAATCGACTGTCTCTGACGCATAATGCCCAACTTCCAGTCGGCCAGCCACTTTCTCACCCGCCGCGTCACCGCCTCTTGGTGGAGGAACGCAATGAAGTCGTTATAGACTTCAGCGACCAGCACTCGATCATTGAAACGATCAGAGGCCCGCATACCAGGCTCAACGAAACCGAATGGGTGTTGGCGATAGCAATCGAAAAAGAGCTTCAGGTCAGCAGTGTACGACCAGCTCGGCTCGTACAGGTCCATGAACTGCCGGCATTGTCCCATCGCCGACGCAAGCACTCTGTTGCCAGTGCCAAGCTGCGCAGGCTCGGTCGACTGTGCTGCCAAATAGTCGAAAGGCATCTCACAAGTATTAAGCACCTCCGATATAAAACGGATCAGCGCGCGATATAGCGCAGGATACTCCCCCACTTCCCAGATGCGCGTATCGATATTGCGCTCATATGGAGGAAAGCTATTGCCCGGCGAGAAACCCGGCGTTATGTATGCGTTCACCACTACCCCTTTTCATTGGTTTATTTCGGCTCGAAAGCCATTTCCGTGCGCTTAATACGCTGAGCTCATGCGACTTCGCCAGAAACAAGACGTGCTAGCCGACATGTGCCGAAGCACGAGTTGACATCTCGCTTTCTATCTAAATGAAATGGCGGGACGGCACTATCTGCTTTACGTGGCGCATCATTGATCGGGAGATAAGGTATTTAGAGGTAGAAAAACACTAACAAGAGGGAGAAGACACGACTGATCAATGAGAGGTACGGGCACCCCCAAAGCACAGCCGATCTAAAAATGCAGAACTACCTGACTCCAATCTTAATATAGGAGCTCAATCTCAATTTCCATATTAATCTCTAAAAATCACCACGCCGCACGCGTGCATCAGGTTACTACTCTCGCGACAAATGGCCGGAAACTGGAAATTTCACCACTCGTTCAAAAATTAACAGTTATCCCGACACATAGGATAGGAAGAACTTGAAAAAATGCCACTGAACTGAGGTTCCAGAACAAATCAGAGCCAGGCGATCAGTGTCGTCAGAAAGTGGCAAATACCGACGGGCGGGTGCGATTAGCAGACCCGCCGACGGGGCAGGTGCGGGTATTTCATCCCACTGGCTGAGTAGGCCACCGACACGACGTGTGCCTAAAACGTGCCGTGTAGCAACGCTAACGGTCAGCCGCTGCCTGAACTGGCATTTCGGACGAACGTGCGGCCTGAACCGCAGTTGCTGATGTCATGTTATCGGAGCAAGCGCATCATCGTGGAAACGAGACAAGGTGCCTCCGCGATGGTCGTCTGAAGTCCCAACAGACAAAGGGTAGAACTAATTCTTTACATCTGTGGGCGTTATATGCAAAATTTAGTGGAACTAATTCTACGGCGAACGAGCCATCAATCGCCTCAAAAGAAATGCCATCAAACCCTGAAATGACCGCGTCGGCTCAGCTGGCCGCGGGAGTTGTCTCAAATACAACGGCGAGAAGTGTGTGGGAAGTCGTCTCGAAAGCAAACCCGCACGCGGCGCATATTCGCAATGTCGTCGAATTGATTCAAGAGCTTGTTCGCCCCGCTCGGAGGTCAGCAGATGCGTTCCGGGCTATTCTTGATCACCGGGGATCGTGGATTTCTGCGACCGCAAGCGCAAAAATCATGCTGAAGCTGCTCTCTGGCCACTTTGCTCTAAAAAGCTGGGAAGCAGTTCGACACTTATCGGCGCACGAATTTCATCCCTTCTTTAAGTTTTTTCTGGATGAACTGGAACGTGATCCGTGCCCCGTCGAGATGAAGTTTTATGATCCAACATGGCCCCGGCCATTCCTCAACACGATGTCAATGCGAGATTTGGAGAATTTTTGTGACACCATGAATGAGCGCCATGACAGAATATGTCGACTAGCCAAAAATTCAGATTTTAATGAGATAGTGCGAACATTTAATCGCGTGCCGCGGGAAAATCGCAAAGGTCTGTTGCGCTTCGTTTCTGAATTTTTATGCAAGGCCCCGGCCCCTTGCGTCGCAAAAGTTACGACCCGATATCGCGGCAGTGAAGGCACATATTTGCCATCAGAGGCATACTTCACGCCAGTGACTCACGAAGAGATCACTATTTTCCGAAAAAACTGGGTGAAATCTTTCAAAAAAATAATACCCAGTGACATGTATCAAGGATATTCCATCCTACTGAATCACGATTCTGAAAGTGGGTACTATCTCGAAACATTTCTATTTCTTAGCCGCACGCTGATCGACGCCGGCAGCATTTTGGAAAGACTCGTCGCCCACTGGAACGGGGAAATTGCCTACGGACGAAGCTCCTCTATCGGCTTTCTACTAAATTTATTGACCCACTCCGAGGAGCAAGCGACAACAGCGCTGCTGCAGGAGGTGTCGCGCACGATGGCACCCGATTTTTATTACAGGGTTGATCCTCCGGGACATGAGCGTCGATTCTGGCAAAGCCGGTCGCCCGTAGGCAAACTCCGAAGCCGCACGACCGCCCAAAAGCGTGGCGCCACCTCGGCAAGCCGCCCGGCTGCCGCTAGCCCGACGGACCATCTGGCTACTCACTTCGCTGAAATGGATTTCCGCGCTCAGGAAGAGCAGCGGCTGGGTAGACAGGCCCGAGACTGGCAAAAGTGGGAAAAGAAGAAAGAGAAGCATGCAGTGTTGCTGTCACGGATGCGGAAAAGCGCTGCAAGGCGCGCGGCTTCCGCGCGATCAACTGCGCTCCAACCAACAGCCTCACCGCCACCCCAACTGCACGATGTTGATGACGAGGGCGTCTCTAACCTTGTGCCATCTCTGAGCTACATGAGTGCCCGGCCCAACGCAGGGACAAACTCGCCAATAGTTAACTGCGCGCATACTGGCAGCCCGACAAGTGCCCTTCCATCGGACATCTCGGCCCCAAACCAGACGGAAACGCAAAAGCGACCAAGGTTGCCGACAGACGTATCCACAGCGACCGCTGCTACCCCAACCAGCAATCCAGTGGATTCTGGTTTGGCGGTGGACATCGCCCCCAATGACGGCCCAAGAATTCGCCGCAGGACTTCGGAAATACTGCAGCTCGACGCCTCCGGCAGACTCCGAACCATACAGGTTGAGGTTCGGAGGAAATCGCCCCGTGCCAAGAGCAGGGCAGCGATCGAAACGGCGCCGAACAATGCCGAAGTCAACGCGCCCAACGCAAGTGGCGATTCTGGCTCACTCAGTCCGGACGCGGCTTCAGACTCGACCGAGTAGTGTCCTGACGGCCTCGACAGGCCACAGCAACCGGCGACTCGGCAGCTTCGTTGGTCTGACGCCGTGGTAGCTGCCTGTCTGAGAATAGCGCTTGCGAATTGACTGCGAATCAACAGCCAAAATAGCTGCAAGCTCGTCTGTCGACACATGCTCTCGATTTACAGGCACTGGCATAGGGCCGCGCTGCGCGACTGTTTCATTTTTCTTCGAAACCATCGCACTCAACGCCCTCCCATCCGACATCTGACCAGCAAGAGCGCTCTGAATTGCACTGATCGTCTGTACTGCCTGAGCCGCATATTCAGCAACGGCAAGTGGAATCAAGTCCAGTTGACCCGACCGGGGCTTGGTGCCAGCGACGTCAAAAAAGAGTCGCATCCAGTCAGTCTCGATGTTCATGTCTTGACACCAAGCAATGAACGCGTAAGGAGAGAGTTCGATCGGCGTCAGTTCGCCTTTTTCTTCGTCATCCTCACAGCGCAGTTGCCACTGATTCAAGATCCCAAAGGCGCAGTGAAAACGGTCATTAGCTGCATTCGCAAATCGCCTGCCATCAAGACCTGCTCCGCCGACGGGAATCTCCGTACATCCTCTCGGTGGATGGATGCCAGACAGTAGCAGCGCCCCCTCCACGGGTGTCCAACTAGGTCGATCGAGGTAATCCGTCAATACAGCATAAAGCTGCCTTGCGGCAGTAATGCGTTCTTGTGGAGATGTTTGATCCGTCATGACCCCGCACCCGTAGTGAAATTGGCAAAGGCGATCGTTGCTGCCGCATTGTTAAAGCAGTATTACATTAAATTGATGATGCGACAGGGGGCGCGTCTACTTACTGCGCCGCTCCAGAACGAAAGCCCGCCGCAGCTTGTAGATCCGCGTTGATCTAGATACATAAAAATGGGTTACACAGCGGTTACACGGAGACCATGACTCTAAAACCCCAGCCAAATTTTGTCTCGTAAACCATTGATTTGACTGGCCCGCCCTACACGATTCGAACGTGTGACCTACGGCTTAGAAGGCCGTTGCTCTATCCGTCTGAGCTAAGGGCGGTCGTGAGACAGGCAGCGCCGATGCACTGCCCGAAGAGACATGCGGACGATCCGAGGCGAACCATCCGATCGGGCCGTTCCCACCGAAGCACGAAACCCGCTCCGCGAGAAAAACCCGAGCCGGCAATTATACCCGATCGCTCCCGGGCAGCCAGCGTAAAACGGGGCGGCAGGGGCGGCCGTCGAAATCGGCCGCGCCACTGCCGCCCCGCGGCACCTCAACTCAAACCGGCTGCGGATGAAACGCGAACCAGCCGATGCAGAACAGTCCTGCCAGCACGCAATACACGCCGAACGCGGCCAGCCGCCCGCGCCCCTCGAAATAACGCATCAGGAAACGCACGCTCAGGTACGCGGCGATCGCCGTCAGCACGCCGCCCAGCGCGGCATCGGCCAGTTGGTCCGGCGCATGGAACAGCTTCGGCAGCTCGAGCACGCCCGCGGCCAGGATGATCGGCGTGCCGAGCAGGAACGAAAACTCGGCCGCCTTCTCGGTGGTGAGCCCCGCCGCATTGCCGGCGATCATGGTCAGCCCGCTGCGCGAGAAACCCGGGATCAGCGCGCCCACTTGCGCGAGACCGACCAGGAAGGCCCGGCCGAAACCGAGCTTCTCGGGCGCGCGATGCACGCGCGAGCGCTGCAGGCGATCGCCCCACCACAGCAGGATGCCGTTGACGATCAGCGCGCCGGCCACGATCCGCAGGTCATGGAACACATGCTCGATCTTCTTCTCGAGCAGCAACCCGACCAGCCCGGCCGGGATGGTGCCGATGATCAGCGCCCACATCATGTGCGCGTCGTCGTTGGGACGCCCCGCGAAGGAAGCGAAGAAACCCCGCACCAGCGCGCACCAGCGTGCGCGGAAATACCAGAGCAGCGCGAGCGCGGTACCGAGGTGCAGCGCGACCAGGAACGGCAGCAACTGCGGCGCGTGCTTGTCGATATGCATGCCGATCAGGGCCGGCACGAGCAGCGTGTGGCCCAGGCTGCTGACGGGGAAGAGTTCGGTCACGCCCTGCAGGACGCTCAGAAATACCAGAAACCAGAGGCTCACGCGTCAGTCCTTTTGTCGATGGATGGAGGGGAAAAGCCGGCAGGATCGCCGGCAGCGCCCCGATTATGCACAGCAGCATAAGGAGCGCCAAGCCGAATGGCGCCTCGATGCCGCGATCATCGACACTGGAACCGCGTTGTCAGCAAATTGAAATGATCATGAAAAACAAACGGCCCGCGGTCCGAGGACGGCGAGCCGGCAGACAGCGACGGAACAGGCTCCGTCGCGCGACGAAATCAGCGACCGAGCTGGTAGAAGAACAGCACCGTGCTGCCCGTGAACATGCCGAACAATGCGATGCCCATTGCCATTGCCAGATCCATGCTGCCGACTCCCGATAGCCAAGTCCGGTGTAACGAAACGTAACCGGTTGACGTCATTATCCTGACGGTCCGTCAGATTGCTACCCGCAATTTCCCGACACGGGTTTCCCCCGAGCAAGTTTTGCCGATCGCCTCGGCCGCCTGGTACCGAAGCCTGCCGATCGGCGCGCCCCGCAGCGCACAAGCGCGCATCGATCCGTTATGCTGTCCGCCCGATTTGCCTTGTCGATGCCGACCGAAGGAACCCCATGCCCATCTTCCAGCAGCAGGACATCATCGAACTCGTGGACGGCGCGGCGCGCCTGCGCATCGCCCCCCAGGCAGGCGGGCGCCTGCTGTCCTGGCACATCGGCGACGAGCCGATCATCTTCTGGCCCGAGCAGGCCGACTGGAGCGCGCCGGCCAAGGTGCGCGGCGGCAATCCGTTGCTGTTCCCGTTCCTCGGCCGCCATCGCGTGGGCGACACGATCGGCCGCTGGCGCGACGCGGCCGGCGTGGTACGCGAGCTGCCGATGCACGGTTTCGCACGCGACCTGCCGTTCGCCGCGCACGTGGATGCCGACGGCCGCGGCGTGGACATGACGCTGGAGAGCAGCGAAGCCACGCGCGAGGCCTACCCGTTCGCGTTCCGCTTCGACGCGCGCTACCAGTTCGTCGACGCGCACACGCTCGACGTCGAGCTGACCACGCGCAATCTCGGCGATGCGCCGCTGCCCTCGCTGCCCTATTACGCGGGCCATCATTTCTACTTCGCGCTGCCGCACGACGAACGCGCTCGGACCCGCATCGAACTGCCGCCGACGCGGCAATGCCACCAGCAGCCCGATGGCTCGATCAGCGCGCCGATCGCGGGCGAGCCGCACTACACGCTCGACGAGGCGCGCATCCTCGATCGCTTCCATTGCCTCGAGGGCGTGCCCTCGCGCCCGGTGCAGATCGACATGGCCGGCCGCCGCCGGCGCATCGAGATCGACCTGAACCGCCCCGGCTCGATCCCCTGGTACGCCGTGACCACCTGGACCGAGAAGCCCGAGTCGGACTTCTACTGCGTCGAGCCCTGGCTCGGCCTGCCCGACGCGATCCACAACGGCCTGGGGCTGCGCATGCTGGCACCCGGCGCGACCGAGACGGCCGCGCTGCGCATTCGCGTCTCGCCGCTCGGCTGAGGCGATCCGCGACGATCGACACGGCAAGGCATGGAGCGCGGCCCGGCGGGCAGCGCTCCAGCCTGAACTACGGCCGTCCAATCCGTCACTCACCTGCCCGCTTCCAGCGCCGCTAAGCCCCACGCGGCGCCATGCCACGCAAGCCCGGCCGCGCAATCTCTACCTCGAATCGGCGGCCCGCGCCGCGAACCCGGTAAAATCCGGGGTTTTCGTGTTTCGCCGTCGTGCCGGTCGCGACGGTGTCCTGTGAGGTTTCATGCTGGTCAAGACCACCCGAAGGTTCGTCGTCGCTTCCCTCGTCGCCGTGCTGGCCGCCTGCGGCTCCGCGCCGGTCGGCCCCGGTTTCTATCGCGTCGAGCGTGGCGACACGCTGTCGAAGATCGCGCGCGCGAACCGTCAGCCGATGTCGAACCTGGTGCGCTGGAACTCGATCACGAACCCCGATGCGATCGAGGTCGGCCAGGTGCTGCGCGTGGCGCCGCCGGGCGGCGCGGCCGCGGGTGGCGCGCCGATCCGCTCGGCCGGCGCCGGCTCGTCGAGCGCGGGCAGCTCGGCCCCGCCGCCGTCGAGCGGCGTGGCCAGCGCCGCGCCGCGCCCGAACGCCTCGATCTCGCTGATCTGGCCGGCGGCCGGCAACGTGGTCCGCTCGTTTGACGGCGGCAGCTCCAAGGGGATCGATATCGCGAATGCGGCCGGCACGCCGGTGGTGGCCGCGGCGGCCGGCACCGTGGTGTATGCCGGCAACGGGCTGCGCGGCTACGGCAACCTGCTGATCATCAAGCACGACGCGGACTTCCTGACCGCCTATGCCCACAATCGCACGCTGCTCGTGAAGGAAGGCCAGGCCGTCACGCAAGGCCAGAAGATCGCGGAAATGGGCGATACCGACAACGACCGCGTGGCGCTGCATTTCGAGCTGCGCTACGGCGGCCGCTCGATCGACCCGTCACGCTACCTGCCGGCGCGCTGAGGCGCGAATGCGGCCGACTCGCCGGCGCGTGCACGCGCGCCGGCCGCGACCCGAACGGCCGTAAGCGAAAAGGAGATTGCTCAGCGCTTGCGATAGCGGCCGCTGACGCGGCCGGACAGCGGATCGACGCGCGTCGCGAACAACACGACGGCGCCGATGCCCAGCAGGCTGAACCCCGTGGCAATCCAAAGCCAGACCATGTTTCACTTCAAATCGTTGAACTTGCGATAGTACGCGCGATTCGGCGCGGCCGCCGCGCAACCCATGATCGCGGCCCCGACTATCGCGTAGGCCCATGACGATACGGTGTAATCTCGTCGGAAACCATCACGCGCGATGTCGCGAGGAGCGCCGATGCTGCCCGATGCCGACGATTACCCTGCCCTGCTCGAGCGCTTCGCCTGGCGCATTCCCGAGCGCTACAACATCGGCGTCGACGTCTGCGATCGCTGGGCCGACGGCAGCGGCCGCCTGGCGCTGATCGACGAACGCGAGGACGGCTCCGTCACGCACTATACGTTCGACGACTTGAAGGCGGCCTCCAATCGCCTCGCCAACAGCTTCGCGCGCGCCGGCATCGGGCGCGGCGAGCGGATCGGCATCTTCATCCCGCAGGGCCCGCAAACCGCCATCGCCCACCTGGCCGCCTACAAGGCCGGCGCGATCGCGGTGCCGCTGTTCGCGCTGTTCGGCGCCGACGCGCTCGAATTCCGCCTGGCCGACAGCGGTGCCAGCGCGCTGGTCACCGACCGCGCCGGCGCCGCCAAGATCGCGCCGCTGCGCGCGGCGCTGCCGGCGCTGCACACGGTCTACTGCATCGACAGCGGCAGCGACGACGCGCCCGAAGGCACGCTGCCCTTCGAGGCGGCGCTGGCCGCCGAATCCGAGCACTACACGCCGGTCGACACGCTCGCCGAGGACCCGGCCGTGATCATCTACACCTCGGGCACCACCGGCAAGCCGAAGGGCGCACTGCACGCGCAGCGCGTGCTGCTCGGCCACCTGCCCGGCGTGGAGATGTCGCAAAACGGCTTTCCACGCGGCGCGCGCGTGTTCTGGACGCCGGCCGACTGGGCCTGGATCGGCGGCCTGCTCGATGTGCTGCTGCCGGCCTGGCATCACGGCGTGACGGTGCTCGCGCGCCGCTTCGAGAAGTTCGACGGCGAGGCCGCCTTCGCGCTGATGGCGCGCCACGGCGTGACGCACGCCTTCCTGCCGCCGACCGCGCTGAAGCTGATGCGAAGCGCGCAGCGGCCACCGCAAGCGCAGGCGCTGCGGCTCGTCTCGGTCGCCAGCGGCGGCGAGTCGCTCGGCGCCGGCCTGCTCGACTGGGGCCGCGAGGTGTTCGGCGTGACCATCAACGAGTTCTACGGCCAGACCGAGTGCAACATGGTGCTGTCCTCGTGCAGCCGGCTGTTCGCGCCGCGCGCCGGCGCGATCGGCAAGGCCGCGCCGGGCCATCGCGTCGAGATCGTCGACGCGGCGGGGCAGCCGGTGCCGGCCGGCGTGGAAGGCAATATCGGCATCCGCGCGCCCGATCCGGTGATGTTCCTCGGCTACTGGCGCAACCCCGGCGCGACCCGCGACAAGTTCGCCGGCGACTACCTGCTCAGCGGCGACCGCGGCGTCGCCGACCCTGACGGCTTCATCCGCTTCGTCGGCCGCGACGACGACGTGATCACCAGCGCCGGCTACCGGATCGGTCCCGGGCCGATCGAGGACTGCCTGCTCAAGCATCCGGCGGTGCGCATGGCGGCCGTGGTCGGCGTGCCCGACGCGACGCGCACCGAGATCGTCAAGGCCTTCGTGGTGCTGCAGCCCGGCGCCGAGGCCGGCGCGGCGCTGGTCGGCGAGTTGCAGCAGCATGTGCGCACCCGCCTGGCGGCCCATGAATACCCGCGCGCGATCGCCTTCGTCGACAGCCTGCCGATGACGGCGACCGGGAAAATCATCCGGCGCGCGCTGCGCGAGTCGTGAGCCGGACGGGCGAGACGGCGGATCGGCTAGAATCGCGGCTGATCCCGTGGCCCGCGATCCCCGCGATCCGGCACCGATGGCGTCCCGACGGCGGCGAAACGTTCCCAGGTTCCCGGGTTCGTATCTTCGCGCACCGCGAGGCGCGCCACCGCCACGGCCATTGCCCCCAGCCTCCATCACCATGAGTTCACCGAATCCTCCCGCGGCCGGCGCAGCGCCGAGCGCGCTCTATACCCAACTGCTCGGCGAGACCGCCAAGATCGACTGGTGCGACCTCGAGCGCTTCTTCGCGCAGGGCAAGCTGTTGTCGGTCGCGCGCGAGCTCGACCTGGTCAGCGTGGCCGAGGCGATCGCCGCCGACCAGGCCGAGCAGGTCGCGAGCTGGCTCGCCGCCGGCCACGTCGCGCGCATGCCGAGCGAGACCGCCCAGGACTACGCGAGCCGCAATCCCGAGCTGTGGGCGGTGGTGGTATCGCCCTGGGTCTGCGTGCAGGAACGCGCCTGAGCCGCGCGATGCCTGCCTCCCCGCCTTCCCCCTCGCACGCCGCTGCCACGCACGCCGGCGCCGCGCCTGAGCGGCCGCCGATCAGCCATCGCGGCGTGCTCGGCCTGGCGATGCCGATCGTGCTCGCCAACCTGACCCAGCCGATCCTCGGCGCGGTCGACACGGCCGTGGCCGGCCATCTCGACGGCCCGCAGGTGCTGGGCGGCGTCGCGCTGGGCAGCGTGTTCTTCGGCTTCGTCTACTGGGGTTTCGGCTTCCTGAGGATGGGCACCACCGGGCTGGTGGCGCAGGCCTCCGGCGCGGGCGACCTGGCCGGCGTGCGGCTCAACCTGCTGCGCGCGCTGGCGCTCGCGGCCGCGCTCGGCCTGGCCGTGCTCGCGCTGCAGGGGCCGCTGAGCTCGGTCGGGCTCGGCCTGCTGGGCGGCAGCGAAGCGGTCCGGGCCAATGCGCAGGCCTATGTGGCGGCACGCATCTGGGCCGCGCCGTTCGCGCTCGCCAACTACGCGATCCTCGGCTACCTGCTCGGCCTGCAGCGCGTGCGGCTGGGCCTGCTGTTGCAGGCCCTCATCAACCTGGTGAACATCGCCGCGGTGCTGCTCTATGTCTATCGACTCGACGGCGGTGTCGCCGGGATCGGCGCGGCCACCGCCACCGCCGACCTGGCCGGCTTCGTGTTCGGCGCCGCGCTGCTGGCCTGGCGCCGCACGCGCGGGCTGGGCCTGCCGAGCCGCGCCGAATTCTTCGAGCGCACGGCCCTGAAGCGGCTGGTGGCGCTCAACCGCGATATCTTCGTGCGCACGCTGTGCCTGCTGTCGGCCTTCGGCTGGTTTGCCCATCTCGGCGCGCGGCTGGGCGACGCGACGCTGGCCGCGAACGCGCTGCTGCTCAATTTCCAGACCTTCATGGCCTATGCGCTGGACGGCTTCGCGCACGCGGCCGAGGCGCTGGTGGGCGCGGCGGCCGGCGCGCGCGATCGCGCCGGCTTCCGGGCCGCGGTGCGCGTGACGCTGCAATGGGCGATCGGCTGCGCGCTGGCCTTCTCGCTGGCCTATGCGCTGGGCGGCGGCTGGATCGTCGCGCAACTGACCGACCAGCCGGCCGTGCGCGAGATCGCCGGCCACTTCCTGCCCTGGGCGGCCGTGATGCCGCTGATCTCGGTGTGGGGCTTCCTGCTGGACGGCGTGTTCATCGGCGCCACCGAAACGCGCACGCTGATGGTGGCGATGGCGATCTCGTTCGCGGTGTTCGTCGCCGCCACCTTCGCGCTGGCCGGCCCGCTCGGCAACCACGGCCTGTGGCTGGCGCTGTCGATCTTCATGATCGCGCGCGGCGTGACGCTTTCGCTGCGGATGCCGGCGCTGGCGCGTCGTATCGGCGGCTAGACGCGCCAGCGCCGAAGCCTGGAGCTTCGGCTCACCGGCCGGCGCATCGGCACTTCGGCCAGGTCGGCCGGCTTACTGCGATGCCGGCGCCGCGGCCGCGGCCGGCGCTTCCAGCATCGAGGGCGGCGTCATGTCGGTCGGCACGCCGTGATAGTCGGCCGGATCCTGCGGCGGCGGCTTGTGATGATTCGCGCCGGAAGGATTGGGATCGCCCACGCAGCCGGCGAGCATCGCCGCGACCAGCGCGGCCAGAATGAAACGGGACATCCGTCACCTCGAAAAAGTCGGAACGGCACGATGCAGCCGCATCGCGCGATCGACGGAGTCTAGCGGAAAGCAGCGGCCGGCGTCGGACCCTGCCCGCCCGCGCCAGCGGATTGACTATCATGAAGACATGGCGCTGAGCATTTCCAGGAGGGCTGCCATGAACGTCGAATCGATCGCCGGCCTCGTCGGCCTGGGTATCGGCCTGATCATCCTGATCGGGCTGTCCATCTTCGAATCGCGCGAATACCGCCGCGAGCATCATGGCGAGGGCCGGATCCATCACTGGCTCGCCGCGCATCACCTGCTCGACTGGCGGCACCGCCACTGATCTAAATCGCGCCCGCCGCCCGGCAATCGGCGCACCACAAAAAACAACGGCACGACGATCGTCTCGTCGTGCCGTTGCTTGCGGCTTGCCGCCGCTCGCGCGGACCGGCTGGCGAACGCTCAGGCCAGGAAGTGGCGGGCGTAGCGCGCGTTGATGTCCGACAGGCGGAACAGCGTCAGGAAATCGGCGCAGTTGAAGTCGGGATCCCAGGCCGGCGCGCCGCAGATCTTCGCGCCCAGGCGCAGATAACCCTTGATCAGCGGAGGCGGTGCGACCTTGGTGCCGGTCTGCAGCTCGTCCACCGGCAGCGGCGTGTGCGCAAAGGCGTGGTACTCGGGCGCCGTCAGCGAACCGCCGAGCGACTGGTAGAGGTTGGCCGCGTAGTGGCCGCCGTCGGCCATCGACACGCTCGCGCAGCCGAGCATGGTCTCGTAGCCGTTCTGCATCATGTAGGTGCCCAGGCCGCCCCAGAGCGCCATGATCACGGCGCCGCTGCGGTAGTCGCGATGCACGCAGGAGCGGCCCACCTCGACCATCTTCGAGCGCAGGTGCGCCAGGCGCGACAGGTCGAACTCACCTTCGGCGTAGAGGCGGCCGATGCGAGCGGCCTGGTGCGGCGGCAGCACGCGATAGGTGCCCACCACCTTCAGCGTGTCCAGGTCGCGCACCAGCAGGTGGTCGCAGTAGGCATCGAAGGGATCGACGTCGAGACCGGCCGGGCCGCTGACCGCGGCGCCCATCTCGTCGGCGAACACGCTGTAGCGCAGGCGCTGCGCCTCGCGCAGTTCGTCCTCGGTACGCGCCCAGGCGGCGCGCAGGCGGAATTCGGAGGTGACCGTTTCGGCCGCGCGCGGCAAACGGCGACGCGACTGGTCAAGCGGGAGCGAAGCAAATGGGAGCGTAGGCGTCGGCAGATCTCGCATCAGGCTTTCCTGGTCGTAAGGAATGGAACGACATGGTCGCCAATGTAGTAACCGGCCGTGACGCTTGCGTGGCGAATCGGTGTCAATTGGGTGACATGTCGTCCAAATGACTTTAGCAGAAAGTCGGAAGAAAGATACTTTGGCTCTCTCAGACCAGCTCGGGCGATAGTGCGGCACGCAGGCTGGCCTGTCCGCCGCCCTCGCGGGAACGACTCTGCAGCCAGATCAGGCCGCCCTTTTTCAGCGACCAGCTGTCGTCGCTGCCGGCCAGCAGGCGCGCGGCGACCGCGCCTAGCGTCGGCTGGTGGCCGACCACCACCACCGTGGGCGCGATGCCTTCGGGCCAGCCGGCGGCGGCCAGCACTTCGGCCACGCCGCCGCCCGGCGCCAGCTCGCGCACGGTGCGGTACTGGTCGGTCAGCGCCTCGACCGTCTGCACGGTGCGCACGGCCGGGCTGGCCAGGATCACCGCGCTGCTCTCGAGCCGCAGCTTGAGCCATTTCGCGACCGCCTGCGCATCGCGGCGCCCGCGCGCGGTGAGCTGGCGTGCCAGGTCGCTGGCGGCGTAGTCCTCGGCTTCGGCATGACGCCACAGAATCAGGTGCATCGCGATGCCTCCTTGCGGGGTTGCCAAAGGTCCATGCTAGCGCGGCTTCGATGACATCTGTACGAGGGATTGACCCGAGTGCGCCGATGATGCACAATCTCTGGCTCGTCGGAGCGTAGCGCAGCCTGGTAGCGCATCTGATTTGGGATCAGAGGGTCGTAGGTTCGAATCCTATCGCTCCGACCAAAGGAATCAAGGGGTTACATGCCACAAGCGTGTAACCCCTTTTTCTTTTCCGACTTCGTGTAGGCGCTGTGTAGGCATTTCCATTCAACTCAAATGCACTCGCCACAACATCATCCCGCTGTAGCGTCGCGCGCGGTTTGACACCATTTGGCGCCGGATTTGGCACCGCGCCGACTGAACGCTTCGCAGGCTATTTGGCCCGCCCGGCTGCCGCCTCAATCTCCTCCGTATCCCAATGACCCCGTCGCATCGCCTCGGCCAGCATTCGAAGCGTCAGTGGCATCCGCTCGGGGCCGCGCGCACGCTTTGAGAACAGCCCGACGAAGAATCCAGCGACATCAAGGCTCTCCGGCCCAAAATATCGGCTGTAGGGGAACTCCTTGACCGAGATATCAAACCGCTCCACCCACTTATCGATAAATTCGACAGCATCCAGGCCAGTCATGCGCAGGTCCGCGTCGAGCGTCGTTTCGGGCCGAAGCGTCAGCTTCCCGCCTAAAAGCGGTCGCCCCAGCTCCTCGCGGGCGAAGTCTTCGAGTTGCTGCCAGTTGGGATCCACCATGTCAAAGCACCCGATCTTCCGGTTTCACAATGTGGTTATCGGTGGATACGGAACGCTCCATGATCAAAAACACGTCCCGAGCCAATAGGACAGTCCCGACGACCGGTACCGCTCAGCCGATGAATGCGCCGGCACTCCTCGTCATTGCAATGCGGACTCCAAGGGCTCCGCCCTTCGTCAACGTTGGCAAACGCCGCGCGAGCCGGAATGGGAGCAGTTTCCGCGCAGCGAGGGATGCGACTGACGTTCCTTCTACCGCGCCACCGACTTTCCCCGAGACGGGGACGTCGTTCTGGCCGAGCAAGATTGCCGCAGCCGACGCGAGATCGTCCAGCCCGAGTTGTTTGCGGGTTTCGTTCAACGCGATCCAGACGAATACTTCCGGGGGTGAAAGATTCTGTCGATGGTCGTATGTGTATCGGTTTTCGCTCATTGACCTTCTCTGAAACAGCGCGACGTTGCTCTCTCAACGTGTGCCAAAACTCCCGCGAAGCCGATACTTTAACGCACCGCCCAGAACAAACCGCCGCTGCAACCCGCATCCCAATTCGTGATCTTCTGCAGTGGCCTATCCTTTGCCGGCACGCGCCCACAAAGCGAATCGGCGAAAGCCTGGTCCTCTATGTCGACGAACGTCACCTCGACGGGCTCGTCGCGCAGTACGGCCACAACGGCCTCACGCCGGCAAGATAGGCGACCGAGTACCATCGCAGCATATCGGCGGTGACCTTGGCAGCAGACCCCAGCCGGCCGCTACCACGCCCTCTCATCGATCCGGTTTCATCCGAATCAATATTCGCCTTTCAAAACAGATGCGGATCGACTTCCGACATCCATCAATTTGAAAGAAAAAAACTTTCCAAATCGCCGCTGAAGCCCGCCGTTCCAAGCGCGAATATTATGTTTTTCATCTCGAATTGATACGTTATATCATCTCGATCCCGAACATTAAGAACTCGCTGCCGGTGCGCGCCGTGCCGCACACCAGTGCCCGCCATCCATGACCACACCGACTCCGATCTCGCGTGCCGTGCTGCTCGCTTTCCTTGCATTCGCCTCTCTCGATGCCAACGCGCAGAGCCCGACCGGCACCGTCGACAATGGCACGCCCGCGGACGCGGCAAACACGGCGCCGGCCACCGAGCAGAAACTCTCCGTCGTCAACGTGACGGCGAAGCGGCTCGACGATGCACGCAATGGCCTGCTACCGGAAACCGGCAGCAGCGTCTATCGCATCACGAGCGAGGACATCGATGCGATGCCGCAAGGCGCGGACACCCCGCTCAACCGCGTGCTGTTGCAGGCGCCGGGGGTGGCCAACGATTCATACGGACAACTGCACGTTCGCGGCGATCACGCGGACCTGCAGTACCGTATCAATGGCATCCTGATCCCTGAACCGATCAGTGGCTTCGGCCAGGCGCTCGACACACGCATCATCGACCACGTGAACCTGCTGACGGGCGCCCTGCCGGCTGAATACGGCTACCGCACCGCCGGCATCGTCGACATCCATACGAAATCGGGCGACGAGCTCGGCAATGGCGGGTCGATCGACGTGTTCGGCGGAAGCCACCAAACGCTGAAGACCAGCGCCGACGTGTACGGCACGAAGGGTGCTCTGAGCTATTACTTCACGGGCTCGCTGGGCGTGAACAATCTCGGCATCGAATCGCCCACCTCGTCATCCAGCCCGCTTCACGACCACACGCGCCAGGGCGATGCGTTCGGGTACCTGTCCTACGTGCTCACCCCACAAACGCGTTTGAGCCTGATGTTCGGCACCACCTCGAATCAGTTCGAGATTCCGAACACGCCCGGACTGACGCCCAATTTCTCGCTGGCAGGCAACTCGGGCTTCAATTCGGCCAACCTGAACGAAACGCAGTCCGAACTGAACAACTTCGCCGTGGTGGCCCTGCAAGGCACCAACGGCGCGGCGCTCGACTACCAGGTCGCATTCTTCACGCGCTACACACGCACCCAGTTCAACCCCGACCCGATCGGCGACTTGCTCTACAACGGGGTGGCCTCCCAGGATTTTCACAGTGACGTGGCCAACGGCATTCAGGCCGACACGACCTACCGCCTGAGCGATCACCATACGCTGCGCGCGGGCCTGTTCCTGCAGCAGGAGCACGCGCAGTTCCGCGACAATGTCTCGGTGTTCCCCGCCGACGACGACGGCAATCAAACCTCCGACGTACCCTTCTCCGTTGCCAACGCGAGCGGCAAGACCGGCTACCTGTATAGCGCGTACCTGCAGGACGAGTGGAAGATCAATTCGCGCCTGACGATCAACTACGGCGTGCGATACGACGGCATGGACCAGTACGTCACCGCCAACCAGTTGAGCCCGCGCATCGGCCTGGTGTTCAAGGTCGCCGATGGCACCACGCTGCACGCCGGGTATTCTCGCTACTTCACGCCCCCCTCGTTCGAACTCGTGTCGAGCTCGACGATCGGCAGCTACGCAGGCACCACCAATGCCAGCGCCGTCACACAAAACGACCCGGTGCAGCCGGAGCGCGACGATTATTTCGATCTTGGCGTGATCCAGCAGGTGGGTTCGGACCTCACGCTCGGTATCGACGGCTACTACAAGAAGGCCCACAACCTGCTGGACGAAGGACAGTTCGGCAGCGCGCTGATCTACACGCCGTTCAACTACGAGTACGGCCGCGTGTACGGACTCGAGCTCACGGCAAACTACAGGCATCGCAACCTGTCCGCCTATCTGAACGTGGCCTTGAGCCGTGCAATGGGCAAGAACGTCACGTCGGCGCAGTTCAATTTCGATCCCGACGAACTGGCTTACATCTCGAACCATTGGGTCAACCTCGATCACGACCAGCGTGTGACGATCTCGTTCGGCAGCGCCTATACATGGCACCAGACGACCTTTTCGTTCGACGGCATTGTCGGCAGCGGCCTGCGCGAGGGCTTCGCGAACACCGGCAAGCTGCCGTGGTACGAGCAAGTGGATCTGTCGGTGTTGCAGCGCATGAACCTGCCGTGGATCGGCAAGGTGGATGGACGTGTCGTGCTGGTCAATGCGTTCGGCGATTCGTATGCGTTGCGCGACGGGTCGGGCATCGGGGTCTTCGCGCCGCAGTACGGCCCGTACCGTGCCGTCTACGCAGGCTTCACCAAGTACTTCTGACGCGACAAGCCGGCCGTTTCGATGCGGCGGCATTCCTTGCGATTGTTCCGGGACGCAAGCTTCCCGGATCCGGTCCCATGCGAGCGGCGCTCGGCGTGATCGAGCGGGCTCGCTGACTCCAGCGCAGCCACCCGGCTGACCTGTCCTCAGGGCAGCGGTGCTGCTCCCGCCACGTCACGGGCCGTTGCGGCCCGCCTCCCCCCGCGGATCAGTTCGACCCTGTCGACGCTCGGCATGGCCAGGTCCGATTCGTTCGACCGACCGATTTAAGCGCTATGCTGTCACGCCGCCAGGAGCGCCGCCGCGCCCCGGCGCTTGATCCATGCCCCCCAGGACCTTCCATGCCGGACACCGCTCCCCGCGCCGCTCGCATCACCCCGCTGCTGGCCCTGCTCCCCTTCCTGCGCCCCTACGCGGGACGCTGGGCGCTGGCCTTCCTGGCCCTGGTGACCTCGGCCGGCGCGACGCTGGGGCTGCCGGTGGCGTTCCGCTACCTGATCGACCGCGGCTTCGCGAGCGGCGAGCGCGTGCATATCGACCGCTACTTCATCGCGCTGTTCGTGGTCTCGCTGATCCTCGCCGCCGCCACCGCCCTGCGCTTCTACTGGGTCTCCTGGCTCGGCGAGCGCGTCACGGCCGACCTGCGCCGCGCCGTGTACGACCACGTGATGCGCATGAGCCCGCAGTTCTTCGAGACCACCCAGACCGGCGAGGTGCTGTCGCGCCTCACCACCGACACCACCCTGATCCAGGCGGTAGTCGGCAGCAGCCTCTCGCTCGGCCTGCGCAACCTGCTGCTGGCGGTCGGCGGGGTGGCGATGCTGGTCACCACCAGCCCGGTGCTGTCGGCCTACATCATCGCCACCCTGGTCGTGGTGGTGGTGCCGATCGTCACCTTCGGGCGGCGCGTGCGCAAGCTCTCGCGCGCCAGCCAGGACAAGGTGGCCAATGCCAGCGCGCTGGCCGGCGAGGTACTCAACGCGATGCCGACGGTGCAGTCCTACACGCAGGAGGTCCACGAGGCGCAGCGCTTCGGCGCGGCGGTGGAGAGCGCCTTCGATACCGCGCTCACGCGGATCCGGGCGCGCGCCTCGCTGACCGCCGTGGTGATCGTGTTCGTGTTCGCCGCCATCGTGTTCGTGCTGTGGCTCGGCGCGCAGGCGGTGCTGGCCGGGCGCATGACGGCCGGCCAGCTCTCGCAGTTCATCCTCTATGCCGTGTTCACGGCCGGCGCGGTGGGTGCCATCGCCGAGGTATGGGGCGACCTGCAGCGCGCCGCCGGCGCCACCGAGCGGCTGCTGCAGTTGCTGGCGGCGCGCTCGCCGGTCGAGCAGGCGGCCGAGACGACGGCGCTGCCCGCGCGCGGCGCCGGCATCCGCTTCGACGCGATCGGCTTCTCCTATCCCTCGCGGCCGGGCACGACCACGCTGGCCGACTTCACGCTCGAGGTGCGTCCCGGCGAGCATGTCGCGCTGGTCGGGCCGTCGGGCGCGGGCAAGACCACCCTGTTCCAGTTGCTGCTGCGCTTCTACGATCCGCAGTCGGGCCGCATCCTGATCAACGGCGTGCCGACCAGCCAGGTGCCGCTGGTCGACTTGCGCCGGGCGATCGGCATCGTGCTGCAGGAATCGGTGATCTTCTCCGGCAGCGTGCTCGACAACATCCGCTACGGCCGGCCCGACGCGAGCCTGGCCGAGGTGCAGCGCGCCGCCGGCATGGCTGCCGCCGCCGGCTTCATCGAGCAGTTGCCGGAAGGCTATGACACCTTCCTCGGCGAGCGCGGCGTGCGCCTGTCCGGCGGGCAGCGCCAGCGCATCGCGATCGCGCGCGCGATCCTCAAGGATCCGCCGATCCTGCTGCTGGACGAGGCCACCAGCGCGCTCGACGCGGCCAGCGAGCGCCTGGTCCAGACCGCGCTGGACAACGCCGCGCAGAATCGCACCACCCTGGTGATCGCGCATCGGCTCGCCACGGTCCAGCAGGCCGACCGGATCGTGGTGCTCGACCACGGCCGCATCGTCGCCCAGGGCCGGCATGCCGAGCTGCTCCAGCACTCGCCGCTCTACGCGCAACTGGCGGCGCTGCAGTTCGGCGCGACGCCGCTGGACGAGAACCGCGAGCCGCCGCCGGCCGACACGGCGCCCGCGTGAATCCGCGGCGCCAACGCGCCCGGCGATTCAGGGCGTCTGGATCCCCCGCGCATTGACGCGGATCCGGTACAGCGAACTCGAGGCCGCGATGAACATCTCGTCGCGGTTCACGCCGCCGAAGGTCAGGTTGGCGACCTTCTCCGGCACCGGGATCAAGGCCAGCTTCGTACCATCCGGATGAAACACCTGGATGCCGATCGCGCTGCTGGTGAACACCCAGCCCCGGCTGTCCAGGCGGAAGCCGTCGGCGAGCCCCTCGCCCTCGGCGATGGTGGCGAAGATGCGCGGCCTGACCAGCGAGCGCCCGTTCACCACCTCGAACACGCGGATGTTGTGGAAGCCCTTGTCCTCGTAGGGAACCATCGAGGTGTCCGATACGTAGAGCAGCGACTCGTCCGGCGAGAAGGCCAGCCCGTTCGGGCAGATCAGCAGGTCGGTCATCACGTCGAGGGTGCCGTCGCGCGGATCGAAGCGGAACACGTAGCGGCCCGGCAGCTCCTGCTCGGCCTGGTGGCCCTCGTAGTCGGACAGGATGCCGTAGGGCGGATCGCTGAACCAGATGGTGCCGTCGCGCTTGACCACCACGTCGTTGGGCGAATTGAGGCGGCGGCCGTGATAGTTGTCCACCACGATCTCGTCGTGCGTCTCGCTCAGGTCGCGCCCGAAGCGCGTGCGCACCAGCGCGCGCTGGCCATGCGAGCAATGCAGCAGGCTGCCGTCGGCCTCGCGGAAATGGCCGTTGGTGTATTCGACCTGGTCGCGCCACACGCTCGCGCCCGTCTCGGGATGCCAGCGCATCATGCGGTTGTTGGGGATGTCGCTCCACAGCACCGAGCCGTCCTCGTGCATCCAGACCGCGCCCTCGGACCAGATGCAGCCGCTGGCCAGTTGCTCCAGCTCGGCGCCCGGCGCGAGCAGCTCGCGCGCACGTTCGTCGTAGATCTCAATGACTTCCTGTTTCATCGGCTTTCCTAGAGAGATTTGCGTTTTTCGGTCAGGGCCACCACCGCCACGATGATGATGCCGGTCAGCACGGTGCGCAGCCCGGCGCTGGCGCCGGCCGAATTCAGCAGCGCGACCAGCAGGAACATGAACAGCGCCGCGCCCCACACGCCGCCCAGCGAGGCGCGTCCGCCCGACACCGAGGTGCCGCCGATCACCACCACCGCCACCGTCAGCAGCAGGTACTCGTTGCCCTGGTCCAGCGAATTGCCGCCCGAGAAGGTCGCGATCAGGCAGCCGGTCAGCCCGGCCAGCGCGCCGCAGATCACGTAGGTCAGCCAGACGTGGAAATCGGTCCTGACGCCGGCCAGCCGCGCGGCATTGGTGTTCTGGCCGAGCGCGGCGAGCGCGCGGCCGTACAGCGTGCGCGTGAGCAGCAGCCAGGCCAGCAGCGTGAGCGCGATCGCGAAGATCGAGAACAGCGGCAGCCAGCCGATGCGCACCACCATCATCTGCGCCAGCAGCGCGGGCGGCGGCGTGCGCACGCCGCGCCCGTAGGCGATCGCGCAGGACAGCACGATCAGCGCGCTCGACAGCGTGGCGATGATGGGCGGAATCCGCAGGAAGCGGATCAGCACGAAGTTGAAGCCGCCCACCACCGCCCCCGACAGCAGCGCCACCGCGATGCCCGGCACGATCATGCCGTTGGCGCCGTTCATCACGCTCATCGACAGCGCCCCCGACAGCGCGATCACCGAGGGAATCGACAGGTCGATGTTGCCGGGGCCGCTGGTGATCACCAGCATCTGCCCCAGCGAGACCAGCACGGTGAAGGTCGAGAAGCTCAGCGCGGTGCTCAGCAGCGGGCCCAGGCTCGGGCCGCCCTTGCCGGCGTTGAACAGGGCGGTGGCGACCAGCACCAGCGCGGTGGCGATCCAGGCGCTGAGCCAGTGCCGGCCGCCCGGCGCGCGCGCCATCTTGCGTTGCACGGTATTCATGCCGGCCTCCCCGGGCGCGCGACCACGGTGCGCAGGCTCAGGGCGACGATCAGGATCACGCCCTGCATCGCCACCTGCCAGTCCGACGACACCTCGTAGAAGTTCAGGAACGAGGTGGCCAGGGTCATGCTGAGCGCGCCGAACACGCTGCCCAGCGCGAACACCTTGCCGCCGACGAATTCCCCGCCACCCAGGATCACGCCGGCGATCGAGATCAGCGTGAAGCCGGAAGCCTGGTTGGCGTCCGCCGAGGTGGTCTGGCCCAGCATCAGCAGGCCGGCGACGATGCCGAACAGGCCCGCCAGCGCATACACGCCCATCCGGATCGCCAGCGCCGAATGACCGCTGCGCTGGATCACGCGCGGATTGCCGCCGAGGCCGCGCACGATGGTGCCGAACACGCTGACGTTGAAGATGAAATAAGCGATCAGCGCGCCGACGATGGCTACCAGCACCGGCAGCGGAATCAGCGGCGAATGCCAGGACAGCAGGTCGACCAGGGCCTGGGGCGCCTCGCCGCCGGGGCTGGGCACCAGCAGCAGCGCGCAGCCGAGCCAGACGAAGGACATGCCGAGCGTCACCACGATCGCCGACAGCCGGCGCAGCTCGATCAGCGCGCCGCACAGCGCGTAGGCGGCGATCGCCAGCAGGTAGAGCAGGATCGCGAGCCAGGGCGAGGACGGCAGCACGATCGCGCCGATCGCCGCGTTCATCGACACGAAGGGGCCGATCGACAGGTCCAGGTCGCCGATCGAGATGAACATCATCTGCGCGAGCGTGGCGAAGATCAGCGGGATCGCCGAGCCCAGCAGCAGGGTCAGCCCCATGTAGGACAGCGACATCGGCTGGTTCCTGACGATCAGCGCCAGCAGCACCACGAAGGTCAGGGCCGACAGCAGCCGCGACGCGGGAAAGTGAATGCGTTTCATGCGGCCGCCTTGAAGGAAAGACGCAGCACCTCGGCCTCGCTCAGCTCGTCGGCCGAGATCTCGCCGACGATTTCGCCCTCGTTCATCACGTAGATGCGGTCGCAGTGGTACAGCTCCTCGAACTCGGTGGTGTACCAGAGGAAGGTGCGCCCCTCGTCGGCCTGCGCGCGGACGATGCCGTAGACCTCGTGCTTGGTGCCGATGTCGACGCCGCGCATCGGGTCGTCCATCAGGATCACCGAGGCGTCGGTGCCGAGCGCGCGCGCGAACAGGATCTTCTGCTGGTTGCCGCCCGACAGCGAGTCGATCGGCAGGCTCGTGTCGGGCGTCTTCACCTTCAGCGTGTTCACCCACCGCGCCACGCGCCGCTCCTCCTCGCGAAACGAGATCAGGCCGCCGCGCACGCAGTCGCCGAGCCAGGACAGGCTCATGTTGCGCGCGATCGACCACAGCCCGAACACGCCGTCGCCCTGCCGGTCGCCGGCCACGAAGGCCGTGCGCGCCTGCCGCCGGTTGCCCTGCCGGTCGGCGCGGCCTTCGCGCAGCGCGTGGATCAGCTTGAGCAGGCGTGTCTGGCCGTGCCCGGCCAGGCCGGCGAGGCCCACCACCTCGCCCTCGAAGGCCTCCAGCGCGGCGCCGCGTTCGCCGAGCCGCGCCTTGATGCGCGGCACGCCCGAGGCGGCCGCCGCGCGGCTCGCGCGGGCGCCGCGCTCGACATGCCCGAGCTCGTGCCCCATCGCCGCGACCAGCCGCTCCACGCTGGTGTCGGCGGTCGCGCTCTCGTAGACGAGCCTGCCCTCGCGCATCACCACCACGCGATCGCTGCGCTCCATCACCTCGTGCATCTTGTGCGAGATCAGGATGCAGATGCCGCCGCCCTGCACGAAGCTGCGCAGGTAGTCGAGCAGTTGCGTGGCCGAGTATTCGTCGAGCGAGGAGGTCGGCTCGTCGAGGATCACCAGCCTGAGCGGGTAGTCGCCCGGCGTGAAGGCCATCGCGATCTCCACCATCTGGCGCTTGGTGATCGGCAGCGATTCGATCAACTGGCCGGGCGCGAGACCATGGCGCGGGAAGATCCGGTCGAGCGTCTCGATCAACTGCCGGCCGGCGGCCACGCGCCAGCGCAGGCCCTTGCTGCGTGCCGCGCGCAGGCGCATGTTCTCGGCCAGGCTCAGGTTCGGGCACAGCGACAGCTCCTGGAACACGCAGCGGATGCCGTGCCGCATCGCCTCGTGGGTGTTCCATTGCGCTCCGATCTGCTGGCCGTCCACGTACAGCGTGCCCGCGTCGTTGCGGAACACGCCGGCCAGGATGTTCATCAGGGTCGACTTGCCGGCGCCGTTGTGCCCCATCACCCCGACGCACTCGCCGGGATGGAACGACAGCGTGGCGGCATCGAGCGCGCGCACCACGCCGAAGGTCTTTCCCAATGCCTCGGTGCGGATGAATGCCGTTTGCGCAAGGGAAACCATGCGTTCTCCATTCGCTGGACCGGCGCCGCGCGCGGCGCGCGCCGGCCGATCCTCGGTCGCGGACCGATCAGTTGGCGGCGTGCTGCCTGACGTAGTCGAGCACTTCCTGGCGCGTGAAGGTCTGGTCGTAGACGCCGCCCTTGGGCGTGGCCGCCAGCGATTTCTCCAGGTCGCCCTGCGAGACCACCGCGATCGGCAGGCTCACTTCCTTGGGCAGCTTGTTGCCGGCCAGCAGTTGCTGCGCGTACCAGAACGCGAAGGTCGCCACGCCCGGCACGATCGAGGCCGACTGCGTCTCGTAGCCGTTCTTGTCGTGCTCGCTCTTCCAGAGCGCCAGTTCGTCGTAGCGATTGCCCATGTAGATCACCGGCAGCTTGCGCCCCGCGTCGAGGAAAGCGCGCGCGGTGCCGGCGCCGTCGCCGCCCTGGGTGGTGACGGCCACCACCTCGGGCAGGGTCGGCAGCAGCCCGGCCACCGCCTTCTGCGCGACGGTCTGCGTGTAGTCGCCGTTGACCGAGCCCACCACCTTGAATTCAGGGTATTGCTTGAGGCCGTCCGTGACGCCTTCGTGGATCTGGTTGTCCACCACGAAGCCGGCCAGCCCGCGCACCTCGAGCAGGTTGCCCTTGAGCTTGCGATTGTGGAAGTAGTCGAGCTCCATGCGGCCCATGCGCTTGAAGTCGATGCTGATGCGATAGGCGCAGGGCTCGGTGACGGTGCCGTCGAACGAGACCACCACGATGCCGGCGCTGCAGGCCTGGCGGACCGCGCCGTTGACGGCGCTCGGCGAGGCCGCGTCGATCACGATCGCCTGGTAGCCCTGGAGGATCAGGTTGCGGATCTGCTGGGATTGCTCGGTGGCCTGGTTCTGCACCGTGGTGAAGCTCGGCGCGGCCGCCACCAGTTTGTCGGCCACTGCCTGCTTGCTGACCTTGTCCCAATCCTGCAGCATCTGCTGGCGCCACGAATTGCTCGCGAACGAGTTCGAGAAGGCGATCTTCATGCTGCCGGTCGGCTTGCTCTGGGCCAGCGCCGCGCCACCGAACAGCATTGCGCCCGCGCCGAACAGGCAGGCGACCCATCGAGTCCTGTTGATTCCCATCGTCCGTCTCCGATATGTCGGGAAACGTGCGCGGGCCCGATTCGATGCCCGCTCGTTTCCGCTTTGCTTGCGTTTCAGAACATGTTCAGCATCGCTCGTCATCGCCGGCCGACGAAGTCGGGTCGACATGACGATCATGGACAGGAAGGTCGTTTGCCGCTGTCTCCACCATTTGCCCTTCCTGTCACGGCCATTCACCGTGGGGCATCGCATCCGGCAGGCTTGCAATCGAATCCGCCTTCACGCGGATTCGATTGGACATCAACCGAGAATTAATCGGTTACCGGTATCCGATTCGGGTGAGCCGAATGTAGCATGGGGTCAATGTGCGGACAAGACGGGATTTGCATGGCGCCTGGAGAATCTTTCCGAAAGGTCGAAAGCCGGTGGGCGCAAGCTTTCGGACTGCTATGGACAGCACGCGGGATGCGGCTGTTGTCCGAGCTTGCCCGCGTCGCGGCGCTTCGCTCGGGGAGCGCGTCGCGATGATCGCGGACGCCGATCGACGCGACGAGACGGAACGGTCCGGCCCGGTGTCAGGCGCGGGCGAAAGCGGCCGGCGATGGCACGCGGCCACCGCCTGGGGCCCCGGCCTGCTGGCCGCGATCGCCGATACCGACGCGGGCAACATCGTCGTCGCCGCGCAATGCGGCATGCAATGGGGCTACCGGCTGCTGCCCGTGGTGCTGCTGTCGATCCCGGTGCTCCATGTCGTGCAGGAACTCGCGGCGCGGCTCGGCATCGCCACCGGCCACGGCCCTTGCGGGCTGATCGGCAAACACTTCGGGCGCGGCTGGGCGATCCTGGCAGCCGCCATGCTGGCGCTGGTCACCGCCGCCACGCTGATCACCGAGCTGACGGCCGTGGCCGGCATCGGCGAGATCCATGGCGTGGCGCGAGGGATCAGCGTGGCCATGGCCGCTGCCCTGATGACGCTGCTGGTGCTGTCGCGATCCTGGCGGCGCGTGGAGCGAATCGCCCTGGCGATCGGCTCGCTCGAGCTGGCGTTCTTCTACCTGGCCTGGCACAGCCATCCCGCGCTGGGCACGCTGGCCCGGCAGGCGATCGACTGGCATCCGGCCGGCCCCGGATTCGGCTGGGCGGCGGTGGCGCTGCTCGGCGCGATCTTCAGCCCGTCGATGCTCTTCTATCAACAATCGGCGATGAAGGGACGGTTCCGGCGCTGGGACGCCCTGCGCCAGCAGCGCCGGGAAACCCTCGTCGGCGCGGTGCTGACGCAATCGCTGACCGGCGCGGTGCTGGTGGCCAGCGCGGCCGTCGCGCAAGGCACGGGCGGCATTCGCCCGCTCGATTCGATCGCCGACATCAGCGCGATGCTGGCCTCGGCGCTGGGCCCGGTCGTCGGGCAGGCGGTGTTCGGCGCGGGCGTGCTGGCTGCCTCGATGGTGGCCGCGATCGTCGCCTCGCTGGCGATGCTGTCCGGTACCCGGGAATGTTTTGGACTCCACGGCAAACCGCGCAGCCCGGCGCCGGTCGCGCTGTACCTGGCCTGCCTCGCGGCCTGCGCCTGGTTCGTATGGCGTGCTCCCGATCTCGTCTCGCTGACGATGGACATCCAGGTCGCGACGGCCCTGACGCTGCCCCTGATCTTCGCCGTCCTCGCCCGGCTGGCGGTGACCGCCCTGCCGCCCGCGCTGCGCCTGTCGTGGCCGAGACGACTCGTGATCCTGACGATCCCCGCCCTGACCTGCCTGCTGGCCGTCATGGCCTGCCTGGCGCCCTGAGGCCGCGCATCGGCACGGCCCGCGTGCCGCGAACCCGATGCGGGTCGATCAGCGACGCCCCGGCGCGTGCTCCGCCAGCTCAGCCTCCACGAAATCGACGAAGGCCCGCACCTTGGCATTGAGCGCGGCGCGCTCGGCCACGCAGGCATAGATCTCCATCGGCTCGGATTCGGCCCAGGCGCGGCTGCGCGAGCGCGCCTCGAACAAGGGCAGCAGCTTGCCGGCGTCGATCAGCGGCTGCGCGACGAAGCTGGCGAGCCGCGCGATACCGCCGCCGCTGACGGCGATCTGCGCGAGCATGTCGATGTCGTCGCAGATGAAGGCCGGGTTCACGGTCGCCTCGAAACGCCGCCCGTCGCGCACGAAGCCCCATGGCAGGAAACGTCCGTCGGTCGGGTAGCGCAGCACCAGGCAGGCGTGTTCCTCGAGATCCTCGGGCGCGGCCGGCACGCCGGCGCGCGCCAGGTAGGCGGGCGAGGCGCAGAACACGAAGGGACGCGAGGCGATGCGCCGGGCCACCAGTCGCTCGTCGAGCTGCGCGGCGATCCGCAGGCTGAGATCGATGCCTTCGAGCCGGTGATCGATACGGCGGTCGGTGCTGATCAGCTCGACCGCGATGCGCGGATAGGCGGCCTGGAAGGCCGGCATCAGCGGCGCCAGCAGGTGGCGCCCGAAGGCGGCCGTGGTCGCCACGCAAAGCGGGCCGCGCGGCGCCAGCGCCTCGGTGGCCGCCGCCTGCGCCAGGTCGAGATCGCGCGGGATATGGCGGACCTTCTCGTAGTAGTGCGTGCCGCTTTCGGTCAGCGCCATGCTGCGCGTGGTGCGCGAGAGCAGGCGCACGCCGAGGTGGGCCTCGAGGCGCGCCAGGTTCTGGCTCACGGCCGCCGCGCTCATGCCGAGCGCGCGCGCCGCCGCCGCGATGCTGCCGTTCTCCACCACGCGGATGTAGCAATGGATCAGGCCGAGGAGATTGATCGCCATGCGCTTGTCGTTCCGGGAATCGATTCGTAATTTTCTCTTACGGATGAATCCGCTACAAGCCGGCTAGTGGCGCTGCCGCGCGCTTGCTACGCTGGCGCTTCCCTGAAACCCGACACGACGAGACCGCTTCGATGATTCCCGGCACGACTCCCGACATCGCACCCAAGACCTATCGTTTCCGCTTCCCCCGCCGTTCCACGCCCTACGTGTTCGCGCTCTACATGGCGACCATCATGGCCTTCCTGATGTGCCTGGTGATCACCTTCGCCGAATTCGGCCTGGACGCGCATTACATGGAAAACGTGAAGAATGCCTATCGGGTGGCGATGCCCTCGGCCTTCGTCTGCGTGCTGATCGTGAGGCCGCTGGTGGCGCGGCTGGTGGGCTGGACCGTGCATCCGCATTGAGGCGCGGCGCCGGCGCGGGCCGCGATGGTTTGCACGCCATCGCGGCCACCGCGACGCTCCCCCTCAGGCCTTGCCGCGATAGAGCCCGATGATCGAGGAGAAGTCCAACCCACCCGAGCCCGAGGCGCTATGCGCCTGGTACAACTGCTGCGCGAGCGAGCCGAGAAAGGCCGGCTGCCGCACCGACTTCGCGGCATCGGTGGCGAGCCCCAGGTCCTTCAGCATCAGGTCGGTGCCGAAACCGCCGGCATAAGCGCGCGAGGCCGGCGCCGTCTCCACCACGCCCGGGAACGGGTTGTAGGTGTCCGAGCTCCAGCAGCGCCCGGTCGAACGATCGACGATGCCGGCCAGCACCTTCGGATCGATGCCGAGCGCCTCGCCCAGCGCCATCGCCTCCGAGACGCCCGCCATGCTGATGCCGAGGATCAGGTTGTTGCAGATCTTCGCCACCTGCCCCATCGACACGCCGCCGCAATCGATGATGTTGCGGCCCATCGCCGCCAGCAGCGGCTTCAAGGCCTCGAACTGCGCCCCTTGCGCGCCGACCATGAAGGTCAGCGTGCCGGCCGCCGCGCCGCCCGTGCCGCCCGATACCGGCGCGTCGACGAAGCGGTTGCCGCGCGCCTCGGCCGCCTGCGCCATGGCCTTGACGGTGGCCGGGTCGATCGTGCTGCAGTCGACGATCGTCACGCCCGGCGCGATGCCGGCCAGCACCCCGTCCTCGGCGCCGATCACGTGCCGCACGTGGGCCGCCGCCGGCAGCATGGTGATCACGCATTCGACGTCGCCGGCCGCTTCGCGGGGCGAGCCCGCGGCGCGCGCGCCGGCATCGACCAGCGCCTGGACCGCCGCCGCGTCGAGGTCGAACACGCGCAGCGCGTGCCCGGCCTTCAGCAGGTTGCGCGCCATCGGCGCGCCCATGTTGCCGAGCCCGATGAATCCGATCTTCATGATGTGCCTTCCTCGTGCCGGGCTCAGCGCAGGCTGATGGTGGTGTTGACGCCGTCGTTGACGGTGGCGTCGTCGAACCAGCGCGCGGTGACGGTCTTGGTCTGCGTGTAGAACTGCACCACCTGCTTGCCGTAGGGGCCGAGGTCACCGAGCTTGGAGCCGCGCGAGCCGGTAAAGCTGAAGTACGGCACCGGCACCGGGATCGGGATGTTGATGCCGACCTGGCCGATGTCGATCTCGCTCTGGAACTTGCGCGCCGCCGCCCCGCTCTGCGTGAACAGGCCCACGCCGTTGCCGAACGGATTGGCGTTGACCAGGGCGATGGCCTCGTCGAGCGTGTCGACCGCGATCACCGCCAGCACCGGCCCGAAGATCTCCTCGGTATAGATGCGCATGTCGGTCTTCACGTCGGCGAACAGCGTCGGCCCGATGAAGTTGCCGGCCTCGTAGCCCGGCACCTTCACGTCGCGGCCGTCGAGCAGCAGGCTCGCGCCCTCGCTCAGGCCGGATTCGATCAGCTCCAGAATGCGCGCCTTGGCCGCCTTCGAGACCACCGGCCCGACATCGGTGCCGGCCTCGTGCCCGGCATTCACCTTCAGCGTGCGCGCCTTGGCGGCCAGGTCGTGCACCCAGTCGCGCGCCGCGCCCACCAGCACCACCACCGAGGTGGCCATGCAGCGCTGGCCGGCCGCGCCGAAGCCGGCGCCCACCAGCGCGTTGAGGGTCTGCTCGCGATTCGCGTCGGGCAGCACCACCGCGTGGTTCTTGGCGCCCATCATCGACTGCGCGCGCTTGCCGTGCTCGCTGGCGAGCCGGTAGACGTGCGTGCCCACGCCGGTCGAGCCGACGAAGGACACCGCCTTCACGTGCCGGTGCGTGCAGAGCGCATCGACCGCCTGCTTGCCGCCGTGCACCACGTTGAGCACGCCCTTGGGCACGCCGGCCTCGATCGCCAGCCGGACCAGCTCCATGGTCGACAGCGGATCCTGCTCGGAGGGCTTCAGCACGAAGGTGTTGCCGCAGACGATCGCCATCGGGAACATCCACAGCGGGATCATGGCCGGGAAGTTGAACGGCGTAATGCCGGCGCATACGCCGATCGGCTGGCGCAGCGTGTAGGTGTCGACGCTGCCGGCCACGTTCTCGGCGAACTCGCCCAGTTGCAGCGTGCCGATCGAGCAGGCGTGCTCGACCACCTCGAGACCGCGGAAGATGTCGCCCTCGGCATCGGGCAGGGTCTTGCCCTGCTCGGCCGTCAGCACCTTCGCGATGCGCGGCATGTGCTCGCGCACCAGCGCCTGGAAGCGCAGCATCACGCGCACGCGGGCGCCCAGCGGCGTGTTCTTCCAGCTCGCGAAGGCCGCCTGCGCGGCCTCGATCGCCGCGTCGATCTCCTCGGCCGTGGCGAAGGGCACGCGCGCCAGCACCTGCTGGGTGGCCGGGTTGACGATATCGCGCCATTGCGTGCTGCGCGATTCGACGAACTCGCCGTCGATCAGCAGGGGCACGGTCTGCACGGCTGCTACGGGTTCCTGAATGACTGCGTTCATGCTCGACTCTCTCGGGTTGTCGGCGCGTCGGTTCGCGCCGGATGAGGGTTGTGCCGGGCCGGTATGCGCCAGCCGCGGCACGCTTATTCCTTGCCGTCGCGCAGGCAGGCGGCGCAGGCCAGCGCGATCACGCCCAGCGCGATCATGTAGGCCACCACGTAGCGCGGGTCGCCCGCGCCCATCGCCAGCAGCGCGGTGGCGATCATCGGCGCGATGCCGCCGCCGAGCACGCCGGCGGCCTGCACGGACACCGAAATACCGCTGTAGCGCACCTGCGGCGGGAACTGCGCGGCGAAGAACTGCGATTCGGGCGCGTAGAGGATCGGGAACACCACGCCGACGCCGAGCACCATCGCCCACCAGACCGTCACCGCGTGGCGCGTTTCCAGCATCAGGAAGAACGGCGCCGAGAACAGGCACATCAGCACAAGGCCGATCATGAACAGGCGCTTCTGCCCGACGAAATCGCTGACATAGCCGGCCAGCGGCATGGTGACGATCGACAGCGCCGCGCCGGCCGTGATCGCGTGCAGGATCTGCGGCTTGGGAATCGCCAGCTGGTTGGCGGCATAGGACAGCGCGAAGGCCACCACCAGGTAGAACCAGGTGTTCTCGGCGGTGCGCGCGCCGATGATCGCCAGCAGCGCGCGCGGATGGCGCGCGATCACCGTGACCACCGGCGACTTCACGCGCGCGTCGTCCTGCTTGAGCCGCTCGAAATCGGGCGACTCGGGCACCCGCGCGCGGATGTACCAGCCCACCACCAGCAGCACGAAGCTGGCCAGGAAGGGCACGCGCCAGCCCCAGGACAGCAGTGCCGGCTCGGGCAGGGTCGCGACCACCGCCATCGCGCTGGACGAGAGGATCAGGCCGAAGCCCACGCCGGTCTGCGGCAGGCTGCCGAACAGGCCCTTCTTGCCCGGCGGCGCGTGCTCGACCGCCATCAGCGCCGCCCCGCCCCACTCGCCGCCCACCGCCATGCCCTGGATGAAGCGCATCGCCACCAGCAGCCCCGCCGCCCAGTAGCCGATGCTCTGGAACGAGGGGATCAGGCCGATCGCCATGCTGGGGATGCCCATCATCAGCAGGGTGGCCATCAGCATCGACTTGCGGCCGATGCGGTCGCCGAAATGCCCGAACACGATGCCGCCCATCGGTCGGCCGATGAAGCCCACGCCGTAGGTGGCGAAGGCGGCCATGGTGCCGAGCAGCGGGTCCAGCGTCGGGAAGAAGATCTTGTTGAACACCAGCGCGGCGGCGGTGCCGTAGAGGAAGAAGTCGTACCACTCGATGGTGGTACCCGCCATGCTGGCCCAGCCAGCCACGACGTAGTCCTTCGCGGTCCGGCGCGTGGCCGGTGGCGCCGCGACGGCGCTCGAATGCAGGTCCATGGTGTCTCCGGTCTTTTGTCCAATCAGGGGAATCCCTATTGGGCGTCGCGCTTGGCGGCGACGTCCGGCCGAGTATAGTTCTTTGATTTTCCACACGAAATAACGCTAAAAGCCCATCCGTTATGCAAAAATCCACAAGCGAAATGCGTCGGATCAATTGGGACGACCTGCGCTATTTCCTGGCGGTGGCGCGGCTGCAGACGGCCAGCGGCGCGGCCAGGCGGCTCGGCGTCGATCACACCACGGTGGCGCGCCGCGTGCGCGAGCTGGAAGCGTCGCTGGAGGCGGTGCTGTTCGAGAAGTCGCGCGCGGGGGGCTTCGTGCTGACCTCGGAAGGCCAGCGCCTGCTGGCCTATGCCGACGAGATCGAGACTGCCGTGCAGTCGGCCAGCGAGCAGTTCAAGGGCGGCGCGAACCTGCTCTCGGGGCATGTGCGGATCGGCTCGACCGAGGGTTTCGGCTCCTTCTTCCTGGCGCCGCAACTGGCCCACTTCGCGCGCGCGCATCCGGAGATCTCGATCGACCTGCTGCCGGTGCCGCACTTCGTCAGCCTGTCCAAGCGCGAGGCCGACATCGCGATCCTGCTGGAGCGGCCCGAGCGCGGCCAGTACGTGCACACCAAGCTGTGCGACTACCGGCTCCAGCTCTACGGCACGCGCGACTACCTGCGGCGCCACCCGGTCTCGCCGCGGCTGGCCGAGCTGCGCGAGCACGCCTTCCTCAACTACGTCACCGACCTGGTGTTCAGCCCCGAGCTGCTCTACCTGGAGCGGACCATCCCGGGCGCCGGGGCCAACCTGTCGACCACCAGCATCGTCGCGCAATACCACGCGGCCCTGCAGGGCACGGCACTGGCGATCCTGCCCTGCTTCATGGCCGCGACCGACGAGCGGCTGGTGCCGGTGTTCCCCGGCGAGGTGGCGATCACGCGCCACTTCTGGCTGTGCTGCCGCGAGGACATCCGCAACCTGCGGCGCATCTCGGCGCTGTGGGACTTCCTGCGCGAGTCGGCCGTGCTGAACCGCGAGTTCCTGCTCGGGGAGGCGCCGGCGATGCGCTTCGCGACGCTGTGAGCGGCCTTCAGCGGGTTGTGTGTGCCATCGGTCGGCTCGGCTGATGCAAGGCGGGCGCCATCGCATCGGCTGAGGCCACCGACGTCGCCGAAGCCATTGACTTCGCCTCGACGGCGGCCGCCGCCATCGCCTCGCGCGTCATCGACAGGCCCGCCACCAGCTCCGCCATGCGCTCGGCCGCCGACACCACGCCGTGGATCTTGCCGACGCCCTGCCCCGCATAGAGCGACAGCTTCTCGGCCATGCGCGGCTTGTCGATCGCGCGCGCGCCGCCGCCCATGAAACGCAGCAGGTTCCAGCGGTCGCGATTCGGGATCACGCGATGCGGCGTGCCGTATTTCCATCCGTAGGAGTAACCGGTGCGGTACTCGGTATCGTCGACGCCGGCCTCGACGATCTTCTGCCGGTACAGCGGATGCGCGTTCGATTCGTGGGTCGCCACGAAGGCCGTGCCGACCAGCACGCCGGCGGCGCCGAGATCCATCGCGGTACGCACGTCCTCGCGCGTGACGATGCCGCCGGCGGCCAGTACCGGCCGGCCGCCGGCGATCTCGACGATGGCCGGCAGCAGCGACAGCAGGCCGACCGTGCCGCGGTTGAGATGGCCGCCGCTCTCGCTGCCCTGCGCCACCAGGATGTCGGCGCCGTGCCGGATCGCCAGGCGCGCCAGCGCGACGGTGCCGACCTGCACCATCACCAGCATGCCGGCCGCCTTGGCGCGCTCGATCATGGCGGGATGGTCCTCGGCGTAGAACAGCGAGAGCAGGCGCGGCCGCTCCTCGAGCAGCACGCGGAACTGCGCCTCGAACACCTCGGGGCCGCCGAACGAGGGCACCAGGTTGACGCCGAACGGCGCGTCGCTCAGCGCGCGCGTCTCGCGGATCCACTGGCGCAGCAGGCGCGGCGGCAGGCGCAGGCCGCCCAGCGTGCCCATCCCGCCCGCCTTGGCCACCGCGGCCACCAGCGCGGGCCCGGAGATCGCCGCCATGCCAGCCAGGAACACCGGATGGGACACGCCGCAGAGATCGGCCAGGCGCGGGCCGGGAAGATTGGCTTCGAACGGAATCATGATCAGAGCTCCACGTGTTTGCCGAGCATGCGGCGCAAGGCGTCGTTGCGCAGTACGAAGTGATTCTTGAGGGCGCCGAACACATGCAGGGCCAGGCCGGCGAAAAAGGCGGTGGCCCCGATCATCAGCAGCCAGTCGAGCACCGCGTGGACGCCCGCGCTGGCGGCGAACGGCAGCGGCAGGGCCCAGCCGCCCGGCAGGACGCTCGCCTCGCCCGCCGCCGCGCGCGTCAGCCAGAGCGCGAGCGGCAGCAGCACCATCGCCAGCGCGAGCGCCACCGCCACGCCGCGGCTGGCGATCAGCTCGACCGGATTCGGCGTGCCCACCGGCAGCGGATGCCAGGCACCGAGGCGCTGCCGCAGACGGTAGATCGACACCAGGAACAGCAGCAGGCCGAGCAGGTTCTGCCAGCGCGCGAGTTCGCCCTGCAGCGACGCGTCGATGGCTTGCCAGCGCGCCAGGCCGAGCAGCACGATCGCCAGCAGCAGCGCGACGACCAGCCAGTGCAGGACCAGGGTGATGGGTGAAAAGGCGAGGCCGTTGTCGCGAATCTGCATGTGCGTCTCCTGAGGGGATGACGATGCCGGCACACGGCCGGCGCGCTCGGATGCGAGGCTCGGCGCCGCGGCGGGGGATCTCGTCTCCATGCTCGTCTGCGTTCGATGCGGAAGGGAATCTCACGGTCCGACGCGGGCGCGGCCACGGTGGCAGGACACGCCGATGGCATCGGTATCCAGACGATAGGTCGATCGCGCTGCCGCTACAAACGATCGTTTCTGATAGCGGCAATCGAATCTGGAGATAGCGCGCGGCCGGGCGCCACCCCACCCGTCATGGGGTTTTTCCACTTTTCAAATAAAAATAATTATCATTTGCATCTACGAACGAAAACGCCACCTGGCGAGGAGAGCGCCATGCAGACCACCATCGTCGAAGCCGAACCGTCCCGCCCCGACCACGACGCGCTGGCGCGCTGGCGCCGCTCGATCACCTGGGGCAACCGCGCCTTCGACGAGCGCGACTATCCGACCGCGATCGCCCATTACGACGCGGCGGTCTCGACGGCCGAATCGATGTACGGCCGCCTCGACGACGCCGAGGCCGGCACGGCCGCCTGGGTGGTGGCCCATCACAACCTCGCGGATACCTACGAGCGGCTGGGGCGCGACTGCGACCAATGCCGCCATCTGTGCGCCGCGCATGCGCGCCTGTGCGACACCATGAACCGCGGCGGCCTGCCGATCCGCTGGCAAGCCGCCGCCCAGCGGCATTGCCGCCGCACCTATGCCGAGCTCACCCATTTCGCGGCGCGCCATCCCGATGACGAGGCCGCCCGCGAAGCCTGCCAGCTCGGCGCGGCCGGCGCCATCCAGGGGCTGCCGCGCCAATGACCTTCCCGCGGCGCGCCGTGCGCGGCCGCGCCGCCGTCCCGCATCCATCCAACGGAGCCTTCGATGCCCTACGCCCTGCCCCCGCTGCCCTATGCCTATGACGCGCTCGAGCCGCATATCGACGCGCAGACCATGGAGATCCACTACACCCGGCATCACCAGACCTACGTGAACAACGTCAACGCCGCGCTGGAAGGCGCGGGCCTGCCCTTCCCGCCGGTCGAGGAACTGGTCGCCGGCATCGAATCGCTGCCCGAGGCGGTGCGCGGCGCGGTGCGCAACAACGGCGGCGGCCATGCCAACCACAGCCTGTTCTGGAGCGTGATGACGCCCGGCGGCGGCGGCCAGCCGCAAGGCCGGCTCGGCACCGCGATCGACGCCGACCTGGGCAGTTTCGACTCGTTCAAGGACGCCTTCACCAAGGCCGCGCTGACGCGCTTCGGCAGCGGCTGGGCCTGGCTCAGCGTGACCCCGCAGCAGAAGCTGGTGGTGGAGAGCAGCGGCAACCAGGACAGCCCGCTGATGCACGGCAATACGCCGATCCTCGGCCTCGACGTCTGGGAGCACGCCTACTACCTGAAGTACCAGAACCGCCGGCCGGAATACATCGCGGCCTTCTACCAGGTGATCAACTGGCCCGAGGTCGCGCGCCGCCACGAAGCGGCGCTGGCCGCGCTGGGCTGATCACGCGCCGCTGGCGCCTGGTACCTGGCACCCGGCGCCGGTGCGCGCCGCCGCGCTCCGGTTCGCGACCGGGACGCGGCGCTTGCCATGCCTGGCTGGATGTTGTATGTAATCCAAATCATCCAGACAGCATCGCGCCCATGAGAAAGTCCAGACAGGAAGCGGCCGAAACCCGCCAGCGCATCGTCGAGGCCGCCTCGCGGCGGTTTCGCGAGAACGGCATCGAGAACACCGCGCTGGCCGACCTGATGGCCGAGGCCGGCCTCACCCACGGCGGCTTCTACAAGCACTTCGCCTCGAAGGACCAGGTGGTGGTGGAGTCGCTGCAACTGGCCACCGAGAACGCCCGCAACACCATGTCGGCCACCCTGGAGGGCGCGCCCGGCAAGCGCGGCGTGAACGCCACCATCGACAGCTACCTGTCCAGGACGCATCTGGGCAATGCCTGCGACGACTGCGCCTTCGTCTCGCTGGCCAGCGAGCTCGCGCGCGGCAGCGAGGAAGTGCGCGAGGCCACCTCGGCCGGGGTGGTCGCGCTGATCGAGCTGTTCGCGCGCCACCTCACCGACCTGACGCCGGCCGCGGCCCGCAAGCGAGCCTCGGTGATCGTCTCGACCATGATCGGCGCGCTGACGGTCGCGCGCCTCGTCAACGACGAGGCGCTCGCGACATCGGTGCTGCGGGAGGCGCGCAAGGCGCTCCAGCAGTAGGCAGGCCGCCGGCCGTTCAGCCGGCCGGCTTCGCGGCCGGGGCCAGCGCGTTGGTCGACACCGGCGCCAGCTTCGCGGCCGGCGGCAACGAGGCCGCGGCAGCCGCCGACGCGGCAGCCGGCGATGCCGCCGTGCTCGCCGCCCCGGCAGCCCCCGTCGCCCATCCCCCGCCCAGGGCACGGAACACCGACACGGCCGCCCGCGCCGAATCGGCACGCGTGGCGTCGAGATCGTCGCGTGCGCCAAGCAGTTGCCGGTCGGCGTCGAGCACGTCGGTCAACGTGATCGCGCCGGCCTTGTAGGCCCGCTCCGACAGATCCCGCGCCCGCGTGAGCGACTTCACCTCGGCATCGAGCTCGGCCTGCCGCAACTGCGTCTGGCTCAGCGCCACGAAGGCGTTCTCGACATCCTCGGCGGCCTTCAGCACGGTCTGCCGATAACTGGCCAGCGCCTCGGCATTCGCGCCGCGCGCCGAGGCCACCTCGGCGTCCACCTTGCCGAAATCGAACAGCCGCCAGCGCAGCCCGGCCGTCACGCCCGGCTGGAACGCGCGCGCCGTGAACAACTGCCCCGCGCTGATGCTGTCGAAGCCGAGCAGGCCCGAGATCGACAGCTTCGGGTAGTAGTCCGACAGCGCCGCGCCGATGCGCTCGTTGGAAGCCGCCAGGCGTCGCTCGGCCGCGATCACGTCGGGGCGACGGCGCAGCACGTCGGTGGGCGTGGCGCTCGCGTCCACCGAGGGAATCCCCGGGATCTCGCCGGGCAGCGCCAACTGGCTCGCATAGGTGCCCGGCTGCGCGCCCATCAGGATGTCGAGCCGGTTCAACTGCGCGACCAGGTTGGTCTGCAAGGTCGGCACCAGCGCGCGGGCCTGCCGCAGCAAGGCATCGGCCTGCGCGATCTCGCGCTCGTCGGCGGCCCCCGCGCGACGGCGCGCCTTCACCAGTTCGAGCAGGTGCGCATCGGTCTGCACCTGGTCGTTGGCGACCGCAAGCCGGGCCTGGTAGCCACGCACCTGCAGGTAGGCATCGGCCGCGTCGGCGGCCACCGTCACGCGCGTGCCGAGCCGATCCGCCTCGGCCGCCTGTGCCTCGTTGGCGGCCGCGGCCGCGTTGCGGCGCAGCCCGCCCGCGAGATCGATCTCCCAGCTCGCCGCCGCGCCCAGCGTGTATTCGCGCTGGTTGCGGTCGTAGCCGGGGAAGGCCTTGGCCAGCGAGCCGGTCGGGCTCAGCTCGCTCTGGTGCTGCTCGCTGGCCGAGCCGTCCAGGTCGAAGGTCGGCAGCAGCGCGGCGCCGGCCGCCGAGGCGGCGGCGCGCGCCTGACGAACCCGCGCGAAGGCGGCAGCCAGGTCGAGGTTCTGCGCCAGCGCGCGATCGACGATCGACACCAGCATCGGATCCTGGAATCCGGTCCACCAGGTATCGAGCGAGGGCGCCGGTGCGGCGGCCGCGCCCGGCGCTTGCGACGCCGCCGATGTCGAAGCCGGCACGTGCTGGAACGGCGCCAACTCGGCCGCGGGCGGCTTGTAGTCGGGGCCGACCGCGCAGCCGGCCAGCGCGAACACGAAGGCGCAGGCCGCGGCGAGTGCCGGGAAACTGGCCGAAAGACGGGCCGGAAGGCGCGCGACGCCGACGCTCGTGCGTGCGCCCGCCTCGGCGGAGGATGTCATCGACTTCATCATGCTTGCTCCTCGCGACCTTGCCAGGCCTCTTTCTTCTTCAGGCCGAAGCGGCGGATGAACACATAGAACGCCGGGGTGAACAACAGGCCGAAGCCCGTCACGCCCAGCATGCCGAACAGCACGGCAGTGCCCAGCGACTGCCGCATCTCGGCGCCCGCGCCGCTGGCCACCGCCAGCGGCGCGACGCCGAGGATGAAGGCGAACGAGGTCATCAGGATCGGGCGCAGGCGCGTGCGGGCCGCGTGCACGGCGGCCTCGGCCGCGTCGGAACCTTCCTCCTCCTTCTGCCGCGCGAACTCGACGATCAGGATCGCGTTCTTGGCGGCAAGCCCGACCAGCACCACGAAGCCGATCTGCGCCAGGATGTCGATCGGCATGCCGCGCAGCGACAGCCCCGTGACCGAGGCCAGGATGCACATCGGCACGATCAGCACGATCGCCAGCGGCAGCTTCCAGCTCTCGTACTGGGCGACCAGCACCAGGAACACGAACAGCGCGGCGGCGCCGAACACCACCAGGGTGGGCGTGCCCTTTTGCTGCTGCTGGTAGGCCAGGTCGGTCCACTCGAAGGAAATGCCCTGCGGCAGCACCTCGTGGGCGAGCTCCTCCATGCGATGCAGCGCGGTGCCGGTGGCCACGCCCGGCGCGGCGGCACCCTGCACCTCGGCGGCCGGATAGAGGTCGTAGCGTGGCACGCGATACGGGATCGTGCGGTCCTCGAAGGTCGCCACCGAGCCGATCGGCACCATCTCGCCGGCCTGGTTGCGGGTCTTCAGGCGCGAGATGTCCTCCCCGCTGCGGCGGAAGCTGTCGTCGGCCTGCACGATCACCTCGTAGGTCCGGCCCAGGTAGTTGAAGTCGTTCACGTACTGCGAGCCCAGGTAGACCTGCAGCGTCGAGAACACGTCGGTGGGCGTGACGCCCAGCTTCTGCGCCTTGACGCGGTCGATGTCGGCGAACACCGAGGGCGAACCCGCGTTGTAGAGCGTGAACACGCCGGCGAAATGCGGATCCTTGTTGGCCGCCGCCACCAGCGACTTGGCCGCCTTGACCAGCGCGTCCGGCCCCAGGCCCGCGCGATCCTCCAGCATCAGCTTGAAGCCGCCCGCGCTGCCCAGGCCCTGCACCGGCGGCGGCGGGATGGTCAGCACATAAGCGTCCTTGATCACCGACAAACGCTTGCGCAGGTCGGCCAGCACGGTCTCGGCGGTCACGCCCGGCAGCGAGTGGTTGTAGAGCGAGGGCAGGCCCGTGAACACCGTGCCCGAGTTCGAGGCGACCGTCAGCGTGGTCGCGTCGAGCCCGACGAAGGGCGCGGCGTGTTCGATGCCGCGCGTGGACAGCGCGATGTCGGTGACCTGGCGCACCACCTGCTCGGTGCGCTCCAGCGACGCGCCTGGCGGCAACTGGATCACGGTGATCAGGTAGCCCTGGTCCTGCTCGGGGATGAAGCCGGTGGGGGTGCGGGAGAACTCGATGCCCGCCACCGCGATCAGCGCGACGTAGACCGCCAGCACCACGGCCAGGCCGCGCACCAGGCGGCGCGTGACGTTGCCGTAGCCGAACGAGATCCGTTCGAAGCCGCGATTGAAGCGCGCGAAACCGGCATCCAGGAAGCGCGCGACGCGTCCGCCACCGCCAGCCTCGTGGCCGTGGTGCGACTTGAACAGCACCGCGCACAGCGCCGGGCTCAGCGTCAGCGAGACGAAGCAGGAGATCACCGTCGAGGCCGCGATGGTCACCGCGAACTGCCGGAAGAACAGGCCCGAGATGCCGCTCAGGAAGGCCGAGGGCACGAACACCGCGCACAGCGTCAGCGCGATCGACAGCAGCGCGCCGCCCACCTCGTCCATGGTGCGGTGCGCCGCCTCGACGGCCGACATGCCGGCGCGCATGTTGCGCTCGACGTTCTCCACCACCACGATCGCGTCGTCGACCACGATCCCCACCGCCAGCACCAACCCGAACAGCGAGAGGTTGTTCAGCGAGATGCCGAAGGTGGCCAGCACGATGAAGGAGCCCAGCAGCGAGACCGGGATCGCCACCACCGGGATGATGGTGGCGCGCCAGTTCTGCAGGAACACGAACACCACGCCCACCACCAGCAGGATCGCCACGAAGATGGTGGTGATCACCTCGTCCACCGACTTGCCGATGAAGATGGTCGGGTCGTAGATGATCTGGTAGTCGACGCCGGCCGGGAACTCCTTCTTGAGCCCTTCCATGGCCGCCAGCACCTCGTGCTCGACGGCCAGCGAGTTCGCGCCGGGCTCGGCGTAGATCAGCATCGCGGTGGCGTCGTCGCGGTCCTTGAACGAGGTCGCGCCGTAGTCGGCCGCGCCCACCTCGACGCGCCCGATATCGCGCAGGTGCGTGACCCGCCCCTGCGGGTCCGACTTCAGCACGATGTCGCCGAACTGCTCGGGCGTGGCCAGCCGGCCCAGTGCCTCGACGTTGATCTGGTAGGCGGCGCCGCGCGCCACCGGCGGCTGGTTCAGGATCCCGGCCGAGACCTGCACGTTCTGCGCGCGCAGCGCGGCCAATATCTCGCTGGCGGTCAGGTCGTGCGCGGCGGCGCGATCGGGGTCGATCCAGATGCGCATCGCGTATTCGCGCGCGCCCTGGATCTGCACGTCGCCCACGCCCTGCAGGCGCGCCAGCGTGTCCTTCACGTGCAGGGTCGCGTAGTTCGACAGGTAGAGCGTGTCGTGCGAGTGGTTCGGCGAGTACAGGTGCACCGCCAGCAGGATGCTCGGCGTCGACTTGCGCACCTGCACGCCCAGCCGCTGCACGTCCTCGGGCAGGCGCGGCAGCGCGTCCTGCACACGGTTCTGGGTGAGCATCTGCGCGACGTTCAGGTCGGTGCCGATGCGGAACGTGACGGTCACCGTGAGCTGGCCGTTGCCGGTCGACTGGCTGCTCATGTAGAGCATGTTCTCGACGCCGTTGATCTGCTGCTCGAGCGGCGTGGCCACGGTGCGCGCGATGGTGTCGGCCGAGGCGCCGGGATAGGAGGTCGTGACCTGCACGGTGGGCGGCACGATCTCCGGATACTGCGCGACCGGCAGCACGAACATCGCACCCAGGCCGATCAGCGTCAGGAAGGCGCTGACCACCGTGGCGAAGCGTGGGCGGTCGATGAAGAAATGAGCGATACGCATGGAATCGGCGCTCCCTTATTGCGGCTGCGCCGCGTAGCGGATCGTGCCGTCGTGGGTCTTCACCTTCGAGCCGGGCGCCGCGAACGGCAGGCCGTCGATGATCACGCGGTCGCTGTCGGCCAGGCCCGAGCGGATCACGCGCAGGCCGCCGCGCACGTCGCCGGTCTCCACCTGCTTGGGCACCACGGTGCCGTCGGCGGCCACCGTCAGCACCAGGTGCTCGGACTGGTTGGGCAGCACCGAGGCATCGGGCACCAGCAGGGTGGGCGCCGGATGCGTGACGGCCACCCGCACGCGGGAGAACTCGCCGGGCGTGAAATGGCCGTCGGCATTGGGCACCGTGGCGCGCGCGTGGATCGTGCCGCTGGAGCGGTCGAGCACGTTGTCGACGAAGTCGAGCGTGCCCTGCCGGTCGTAGGCGGTCGAGCCACCCGAGGCCAGCTCGACGCGGTCGGCCGGCAGGCCCGAAACCTTGCCGCGATAGCGCTGGAAGGCCTCGTAGTCGGACTCGCTCATGTCGAAGTCGAGGTAGATCGGGTCGAGCGAGACGATGGTGGTCAACAGCGTGGTCGGGCTGGTCGCGTAGCGGCTGCCGGCGATCAGGTTGCCCACCGAGACCTGGTGCCGCCCGATGCGGCCAGTGAAGGGCGCGACGATGCGGCAATGGTCGAGATCGAAGCGCGCGTCGCGCACCTGGGCGTCGGCGTCGTCGAGCGCGGCCTGCGCGGCGTGCAGCTCGGAGGTGCGCTGCTCGGTGTTCTGGCGCGTGCCCGCCTCGCTGTGCTCCAGGTCCTGCGCGCGCGTGAGCTCCTGTTTGGCCAGCACCAGCCGCGCGGCGGCGCTCTGCTGCTGCGCCTTGGCCTGGCTGTAGCGGATTTCGTAGGGAACCGAATCGATGGTGAACAGCAGGTCGCCCTTGTGCACCACGTCGCCGTCGCGAAAGTGAATGCCGGTCAGGGTGCCGCCCACCTGGGCGCGCAGCTCGACCTGGTCGACCGCCGAGAACTGGCCGAGGAAACCGAGCCGCGTATCGAGATCGCGCACCAGCGGCCGGCTCACCGTCACCTCGTGCGGCGGCATCGGCGCCGCGGCGGCGGTGCCGGCACTGCCCGTCTGCGCGTGATGGAACCAGAGCCCGCCGCCGATCACCACGATCCCGGCGGCGATCGCCAGGGCCCTGGCGCGCCCCTTCGGCCCGCCGTTGCGGCCGCCGCGCAGGCTCGTGCCGTCTTCGTCCAGTCTTGTCTTCGTATCCACTGCTTCACCCTGGAAAGCGTTGCGCCCGGTCGGTCCCGCAAGCGGGACGAACCGGGCGATGTCGGCGCCTCTTACCCTCACCCGGCTGCCGGCCTGAATGGATGTCTATCGACATCCAAGGATCGTTAGATTACCGATATCATCTAAATGATCAAGCCTGCCAGAATCACCGCTGGCCGCGCGGCGCCCGTCGATCGGGCGCAATCGCTTGCGGGATGGGGCTTTCGGGGATTGTTGGCGCCTGTCGGCTACTGAATTCAGGCGCAACGCATAGAGTGGATCGGGCAAAAACGCCCGGATTCCGTAAGGAAAATCGAAGCTTCGCGCGGCAAGCAGTGATCGATCGAAGCGGCGGCCTAAGCGCCCGGCGCCTGCAACGCCAGCGCCAGCTTCTTGAGCATCTGCTGCCAGCCGACGCCCAGCCCTTCCTTAGACAGATCGAGCGGCACGCGCTCGTGGGTGAGCACCAGTTCGCATTGCGCGTCGCGTTCGAACAGCTCGATGGTGACGAGCGTTTCCTGCTGCGCCATGTACGAGGACGTCCAGGTGAAGACCAGCTTCGATGGACGCTCGATGATCCGGTATTCGCCGGTGTGCACGTAATCCAGGCGCGCGGAGCGCATGAAGATGGCGAAGCGCCCGCCGACCCGCGGGTCCAGCATCACCTCGCAATGCCTGACCGTGCCGGGCAGCATCCAGCGGCACATGCCGTCGGCATCGAGCCAGGCGTCGAAGACCGCCTCGCGCGAGGCAGCCAGCGTGCGCCGCACGGTGACCGTTGCCCCGCTCACTTGCCGCCCCGCCGGGACCCGCTCGCGAGGTGTTGCTCGAGTGCGTCGAGCCGATCGTTCCAGAAGCCGGCGTAGTGATTGATCCAGTCCTGGGCTTCCTGCAGGTTGGTCGCGTCGAGCTGGCAGGAATGCTCGCGTCCATTCACCTCGCGCCGGATCAGTCCGGCCTTTTCCAGCGTCTTGATGTGCTTGGAAATGGCATTGAGGCTCATCTCGTAAGGCTCGGCGAGTTCGCCGACGAGCAGGCTGCCATGCCGCAATCGTTCGAGGATCGAGCGGCGCGTCGGATCGGCCAGCGCGCCGAAGACGGCATCGAGACGCTGGGGGGAAGGCTCGGGTCGGTTCATGGGAAGCAAATCATCGAGACGATATATATTCAACCGATTGGTTGACCATCAACCATCGGGTTGAATATACTCCAAACCACATTCGAAGGAGAACGCCGATGCCCACTTTGCTGCAAGTCGATTCCAGCCCGATGGGCGATGCGTCCATGTCGCGACGCCTGAAGCAGGCGTATGTCCGCAGCTGGCAGCGCGCGCACCCCGGCGGCCGGGTTCGTTGCCGCGATCTGGCGCGTACCGCGATGCCGGTGGTCGATGCCGCCTGGGTGGCGGCGAACTTCACGCCGAAGGCGCTGCGCAGCCCGCAGCAGGAAGCGCTGCTGGCCTTGTCGACGACCCTGACGACGGAATTGCTCGATGCCGACGAATACGTGCTCGGCATTCCGATGCACAACTGGGGACCGTCCGCGAGCTTCAAGCTCTGGGTCGACCAGATCGTCAGGCAGGAAGAGACGCTGAAGGCGACGCCGCAAGGGCCGACCGGGGCGCTCGCCGGCAAGCGCGCGACCTTCATCATCGCGGCGGGGGCGTCGTACCGGCCGGACCTGCCGGCCGCCTCGGGCGATTTCATCGAGCCCTGGCTGCGCCGGCTGTTCGCCTACCTGGGTATCGAGGACATGCGCTTCGTGATGGCGGACCGGGTGGTGGGCGTGATCCGGGGCGAGGTCGATCCGGACACGTTCCTGGCGCCGCATCTCGAGACCGTGCGCGCCCTGTTCGAGCCGGCCGAGGAGCCGCTGCCGGGCCGGGATCGCTGACGGGAAGGATTCGCACGACGGCCCTCCCCTCGCGAGGCGGCAAGGCCTAGCGCCTGCGCATCGCGACCACCACCACCAGCCCGGCCAGCACGAAGCCCGCGGCGACGCCGGGAATCGGCGCCGGCCCGAGCCGGTTGACGAGCACGCCGCCGATCAGCGCGCCGAGCCCGACTCCCGCGTTGAACACCGCGACATTGGCCGGCGTGGCCGCCTCGGCGCCGCCCTCGATGCGCGCGGCCTGCTCGAACACCGAGGTCTGCAGCAGCACCGGCAGCCCGCCATAGGCCGCGCCCCAGCCCGCCAGCAAGACGATGACGGCGGCCTCGCTGGCCACCGCCAGGTGCATGGCGGCCAGGCTCGCGGCCAGCAGGGACGTCACCAGCACGAGGCCGGTGCGCGGCGCGCGCCGCGCCAGCGGCCCCACCGCGAAGTTGCCGAGCACGCCGGCGGCGCCATATACCAGCAGCATCATGCCGACGCGGCCCGGCGCGAGATGCGCGGCCTGCTCGAGATAGGGCGTGACATAGGTGTAGCCGAGGAAGTTGCCGGTCACGATCAGCCCGGTGCTGGCCAGCAGGCCGAGCAGCGGGCCGTCGCGCAGCACCGCCGGCATCGCGCCGCGGATCGAGGCCTTCGCGACCCGCAGGCGCGGCACCGAGCCCAGCACGGCGAGGAACACCACGAGGCTCAGGATCGTCAGCGCGGCGAACACCGCGCGCCAGCCGGCATGCTCGCCGAGCAGGGTGCCGGCGGGGATGCCGAGCACGGTCGCGAGCGACACGCCGCCGAACACGATCGAGGTGGCGCGCACCGCGTGCTTCGGCGCGACCAGCTGCACCGCGGTGACCACCGCCGTCGACCAGAACACGGCGATCGCGGCGGCCACCAGGATCCGCCCGGCCAGCACGACCGGATAACCGGGCGCGAGATAGGTGAGCAGGTTGCCGGCCGCGCAGACCGCCAGCAGCGCGGCCATCAGCAGCTTGCGGTCGAGCCCGCCCAGCAGGCCCGTGAGCGGCATGGCCACCAGCGCCACCACGAAGGCGAAGCAACTGACCAGGTAGCCGGCCTCGCCGAGCGAGACGCCCAGGCCCGCCGCCATCGCGGGCAGCACGCCGACCGGCATCAGCTCGGTACTGACGAGGCAGAAGCAGCCGAGGCCCAGCGCCAGCACCGCGACGGCGGCGCGTGCCGGCGACAGGCGCGCGGCCTGGGACGAAGCCGGCGGCGCGCCGCCGGGCAATGAATGCGCGGATGAGGAGTCCAAGGGGATGATCCGATGAAAGACGGTTGAAGTGGGCGCCACGGCCGGCGGCCCGCCGATCCTTCAGTGATCCGAATCGTCGAGAAACGGGTTGGAGCGGGACGAAAGCCCGATATCGCGGCCAGGCGTCGTGACGGGAGCCATTGTGGAACCTCGGGCAGCGTGCTGACGAGCCCATGCGACTCACAAGACTTGTGAGTCCAGCGGAACAATCCCGGCTCGGCACGGGCCGCCGCTTGCGATAGCATCGGGGCTCCCCCACCCGCCCCGACCACGGAGGTTCCTCATGAGCGCAATCGATCCCCGGCTGCTGGAAGGCGTGGACGTGCTGGCCGCGGTGGTCGACACGCGCAGCTTCGGCGCCGCCGCCGAGGTGCTCGACGTGTCGAAGTCGGTGGTCAGCCGCGCGATCGTGCGCCTCGAGAAGCGGCTCGGCATCCGCGTGTTCGAGCGCACCACCCGCTCGATCCGGCTCACCGACGAGGGCCGCGAGTTCTACGAGCAGGTGATGCCGCTGGTGGGCAGCCTGGCCGAGATCACGCGCAGCGCGGCCGGCAACGCGGGCAAGGTGCGCGGCCGGCTGCGCGTCAATATCGATCCGCTGTTCGCGCGCTTCGTGGTGGGCCCGCGCCTGGGCCCCTTCTTCGATGCGCATCCGGAACTCGAGCTGGAGCTGCACAGCCGCGAGGACCTCGGCGACCTGATCGCCGACGGCTTCGACCTGGCGCTGCGCTTCGGCCATCCGCAGCCCTCCTCGCTGGTGGCGCGCAAGCTGTTCGACACGCGCGTGTTCGCGATGGCCTCGCCGGCCTACCTGCAGCGCTTCGGCCATCCCGCCGAGCCGCGCGAGCTCGAGAGCGGCGAGCACCGCTGCATCCTCTATCGCGAGCCGGTGACGGGGCGGCCGTTTCCCTGGGAATTCCACCAGCGCCGCAAGAAGCTGGTGATCAAGCCGCGCGGCGTGCTCACGCTCAACGATCCGGGCACGCTCTACAGCACCTGCCTGGCCGGGCTAGGCATCGGCCAGTTGTTCGAGCTCGGGGTGGAGGACAGCATCGCCGCCGGCCGGCTGGTGCCGCTCTTTCCCGCTTGGTCGGACTACCGCTTCCCGCTTCATGCCTATTACCCGTCGCGGCATCATGTGCCGGCCAAGACGCGCGCCCTGCTCGACTTCGTGGCGGGCCTGACCGGCTGAAGCGGGCTGCCCGCTTGACTTCAAGTCGACTTGAGGCGCCATAGTGCATCGCTTCGCGCCATCCGGCGCTCCGCGAGGACAGCGTCATGCCCACTTCTTCCCCTCCCAGCCAGGCCGAACTCTGGAACGGCAGCTCGGGCCTTGCCTGGGTCGATACCCAGCCGATCCTCGACGCGATGTTCGAGCCGCTCGAACAGCGGCTCACCGAGGCGGCCGCGGCCGATGCGTCGGCGCGCCCGCGCCGCGTGCTCGACGTCGGCTGCGGCACCGGCGCCACCACGCTGGCGCTGGCCGCGATGGCCGAAACCGGCGCCGAAGGCGACCGGGACGGCGCCTTCGGCGACTGCCTCGGCATCGACATCTCAGCGCCGATGCTGGCCCTGGCCCGCGCACGCGCCGACCAGCGCGGCCTGCGCGCCGCCCGCTTCGTGCAGGCCGACGCGCAGACCCACGATTTCGCGCCGGCCGGCTTCGAGCTGATCCAGTCGCGCTTCGGCGTGATGTTCTTCGACGATCCGCGCGCGGCCTTCGCGAACCTGCGCCGCGCGGCGGCACCCGGCGCGCGGCTGCGCTTCATCGCCTGGCGCCCGGCCGACGAGAATCCCTTCATGACCACCGCCGAGAGCGCGGCCGCGCGGCTGCTGCCGGCGCTGCCCGCGCGCGATCCGGCCCGGCCGGGGCAGTTCGCGTTCGGCGACCCCGAGCGGATGATCGGCATCCTGCATGGCGCGGGCTGGGAACGCATCGAGATCGCGCCGCTCGACGCCGCCTGCACCCTGCCCGAACGCGACCTGCCCACCTATGCGCTACGGCTAGGGCCGGTCGGCCAGCAGTTGCGCGAGGCCGATGCGCGAACCCGCGCGCAGGTGATCGAGACGGTGTGCGCGGCCTTCGCGCCCTTCCTCGACGGCGCCATGCTGCGCTACCAGGCGGCGTGCTGGTGGGTCGAGGCGCGCGCCCCGCGCTGAACCCGGCGCGTCGGCGCGCGCAAGGAAAACGGCCGCCCGAAGGCGGCCGTTCGACTCGACACCCACGCTCACCTATCGTCGGATCACGCCCAGCAACAGCGTGACGATGAAGATGATCACGAAGATGAAGAACAGGATCTTCGCGATCTCGGCGGCCCCGGCCGCAATACCGCCGAAGCCGAACACCGCCGCGATGATGGCGATGATGAAAAAGATCACTGCGTAACGAAGCATGTCTACCTCCGGATTGGACTGCGAATAAGCCATGTCGCGCACGGCCGGGCCGTGGCGATCCCGTTCGATGATGCCGGCGCGCCGGTGCCGCGCGCCGCGCCGCTCAGATCGGCACGCGCCGGCGCAGCTCGGCCGGCAGGATCTTCATGCCCTGCCGGTACTTGGTCACGGTGCGCCGCGCCAGCACCACGCCGCGCCCGGCCAGGCGCTGCGCCAGCGCCACGTCGGAGAGCGGCTCGCCGGCCGGCTCGGTCGAGATCATTTCGCGGATCAGCACCTTGGCCGCCGCCGCCGAGCAGGCACCGCGCCCCGCCGCCTCGAGCTTGCGCGGGAAGAAGTGCTTGAACTCGAACACGCCGTGCGGGGTGGCCATGTACTTGTTGCCGGTGGCGCGCGAGATGGTCGATTCGTGCAGGTCGAGCTCCTCGGCGATATCGCGCAGCACCAGCGGCTTGAGCGCGATCGCGCCGTAGCGGAAGAAATCGCGCTGCCGCGCGACGATGCACTCGCCCACGCGCTGGATCGTGTCGAAGCGCTTCTGCGCGTTGCGGATCAGCCAGCGCGCTTCCTGCAACTGCTGCCCCAGCGGCGACTGGGTCGACTCGCTGGACTTGGCGAACAGCTCGGCATAGAGCTTGTGGATCCGCGCGCGCGGCATCACCGCGGGGTTCACCGTCACCACCCAGCGGCCGCTCACCTGGCGCACGATCACGTCGGGCACCACGTAGTCGCCGCTCGCGCCGCCGAAATGGTTGCCGGGGCGCGGATCGAGCTTGCGCACCAGCGCGCAGGCCGCGCGCAGCGTGCGCGTATCGCAGCCCAGGCGTCGCTGGATCTCGGCGGTCTCGCGGCGCGCGAGCCGCTCCAGATGATGCTCGGCGATCGCCTTGGCGCATTCGACGTCGGGGCGCCCGGCCGGCATCGCGGCGAGCTGCAGCGTCAGGCATTCCGACAGCGAACGCGCGGCCAGCCCCGGCTTGTCGAGCGACTGCACGCAGCGCAGCGCGATCGACAGGTCCTGCTCGTTGAAGCAGTTCTCCGAGTCGGCGATGGTCTCGGCCAGTTCGGCGAGCGACTGGCGCAGGTAACCGTCGTCGTCGAGCGCGTCGATGATGATGCGCGCCGCCGCGCGATCGCGCGGATTGAGCGGATACAGGCACAGCGCCTCGTGCAGGTGCTCGTGCAGCGAAGGCTCGACCACCAGCCGCTCCGAGGGCTCGAGATCGAAGGCCTCGCCCGAGCGGCGCAGCGAGCTGCCGCGCATCGAGGGCTCGGCCGTGTAGGAAGGCTCGCCGTCGGGCGGCCCCGCCTCGGCCGCGATCAGGGTCGGCGGCTCGGTGGTTTCCGCCGACTCGGCCGCCTGGGTGGCGTCGTCGAAAGGCGTGCGCGTATCCTCGTCGCCCGAAACCTGGACGTCCTCGAGAAACGGGTTGGTGTCCAGCGCTTGACGCAGTTCCTGCTGGAATTCGAGCGACGACAGTTGCAGCAACCGCAGCGACTGTTGCAGCCGCGGCGTCAGTGTCAGGTGTTGTCGCATCTGTAGCGCGAGCGTTGCGGGCATCCGGATGCTCCTCGTCGTTGATTGGGACTGTCCCGACTTTTGCAACATCCGTACCAGGCTGGCGAAGCCTTGTGCCACGGGGCTCGGGCACGCGCAAGGGCGGCCCTCGCCGCGCGGCCGGAGCATTTTTTACAAGCAGCTTCGCAAGATTTGGTCCGGACGAATCGTCCCCGGGCACGGGCTTCGCTGCCCTTCGCGGTCTTTTCGCGCGCTGCGCACCGAAGGCATCCTCTAGACGCGGCCGGGAGCCCGCGAGCCCCTGCCCTCGGTCGATACGGCGTCATGCGATGCCCCGGCCGCCCCCCCGAATCGCCTCCGCCACGCGCCTTCCAGATACCGCCGGGTACGCATCCTGCTCATTCCCATCGCCCGCCGGCGCATCGTGCGGGACCGGCGAGGGGGGCGCCAATCAGGCCGCATTCGCCGTGCAAGTCACCACTGGTCGCGCAAGCTCGTGCCGGACCGTGCACGCAGCGCAGCTCATATGAACGACAGAATCAGAGAGGAAAGTATGAAAGGACTACGTACCCTGGCCGTGATGGTGTCCGCGGTGGCCATGCTCAGCGCATGCGGCGGCGATGACGGCAACGACGTCGGCACCATCATCGGCGTCTCGAAGCCGCAGGCGCGCTTCATCAACGCGGTGCCGCTCGGCCCCAATCTCGACTACTACCTGAACGGCCAAGTCAACACCGCCAACATCGCCTACAAGGGCGTGACGCGCTACGCCGACCTCGGCACCGGCAACCAGACCGCCTCGTACGACGCCAACGGCACCACCGTCACGCTGGGTTCGCAGGGCTTCTCGACCGCCAACGGCCATCACTACACCACCATCGCGCTGCCGAGCACCTCGGCGCCGATCTCGGTGATCGACGATCCCTACGCCAAGGGTTTGCTGTCGGACAAGGCGCGCGTGCGCGGCTTCAATGCCTCGCCGAACGCGCAGAACGTCGACGTCTACGTGGTGCCGGCCGGCAAGACCGACATCAGCGCGATCGCCCCGACCATGCCGGGCCTGGCCTACCAGGGCGCGGTGCCGGCCAGCGGGCAGGATTCGATCTACATCGAGGGCGCCAGCGTCCAGGTGGTGGTCACCTCCACCGGCTCGAAGACGCCGATCCTGACCACCGCGCCGGTCACGCTCTCCGACAACGCCGACTGGCTGGTGCTGACGATTCCGGCGGGCGGCATCAAGGACGTGGTGCCGAACGACATCCACGTGCTGGTGGCGCAGGGCAACGATGCCGATACCTCGGCGCAGGAACTGGGTCCGCAAGGGCAATAAGCCTCGCCGCCGCGCGTCGCGCCACGCGACGCGCGCAGCGCAATACGACGACGCCCCGCTTCGAGCGGGGCGTCGTGCCATTGGGAGTGGTACCGCGGGAGTGAGCCGCGCCGGCGCCGGTCTCAGCTCGAGGGCGGGCTCGCGGGTTCGAGCCGGATCACGCGCTCGGTGCGCGCGCCGTAGGTGCGGCCCGCATCGACGATGCCGGCCTGGCTGACCTGCCAGCCGAGCCGCGTCTCGACGGCCGGCTGCGAGCCGCCGCGACGGCTGGCGAAACCGGCCAGGCCGTCGTCGGGCGTGCTCACGCTGTCGTCGAGCGAGGCGTTCGAATGGATCACGTTATCGCGCCAGTGCGGCGCGTCGCGATGGGCGTCGAAGCTCTTGCCGTCGACGTCGACGCAACTGTCGGAGGCGCCCATGTTGGCGTTGTCGAGCGTCGCGATGCGGCTCGCGGCGCGACGCACCGGATCGCCGTGCTCGAGCAGCGCATAACGCGCGCGATCGATCGGCGGCAGCCCGGTCGGCATCTTCGAGGCGATCCGCTCGGGCGTGAGCCTGCGATCGGCCGCCGCCGGCTTGCCGGCTGCTTCGGTTTCCGAATGATTCTGTTCCATCGTCTCCTCCAGGTCGAAACACCGGGCGAGCGCCGGGCACGAAGCCCGGCGCTCGCCAATCGAACCGCCCGACGCGCGAGGACGCGGCCGGACTAGAACTGGTAATTGATCGACAGGTCGAACGTGGCGTTTGCCGAGCTCTGCGTGACGGGACTGTGGCGCGCGCTGCCGACCAACTGCTGGATCGCGCCGTCCGCGGTCATGAACCAGTGCTTGCGGAAGTACCAGACCATCGTGATGCCGCCGCCGTAGGACCTCAGGCCTGCCTTGGCAGAATACTCCGGAATACCCGAGCGCGCCGAGGCGGCGGGGTTCACGCCGAACCAGCTGTTCATGTAGCGCGAGTCGGCGAAGGTCACGTTCGGCCCGGCGAACCAGAAGAAGTGCTCGGAGCTGCCCGGCAGCGGCATGTAGGCGGCGAAGTCGGCCACCCAGCCGTTCGCGCCGCCGATGCTGCGCTGCACATCGCCGCGCAGCACCAGCGGGAAGCGCTTGGAGAGCACGTAGTCGGCCGACAGCTTGATCTTGGCCGCCGGATTGATGTTGTCGAGGCCGTGCAGGTGGCCGAGGTCGTCGGCCGAGCGCCGCCCGAGGTCGTAGCCGATCGACAGCGTGGCGCGCCAGTTCTGGCCGCGCAGGAAGTTCACGCCGAGCCCCTCGCCGGTCGACAGGAAGAACAGGTCGCGGTAGCGGATGTCGATGCTCGGGCCCGCCATCGCGCGGTACTGGTCCGAGCCGTCGTAGCGCGGCCGGAAGGTCGAGGCGATGCCGATGCTGGTCTGCCAGGTGTCCTTCGGATTCGGATTGAACAGCTTCTCGAGCGGCACGCCGGCCGAGTACTGCCATTCGCTCAGGGGGCCCGGCGTCTGCGCGCGGGCCGTGACGCTGGCCGCGCAGCACAAGGCCAGCAGGGTGAGCCGTGAGGGCACGATCGCGCGGCGCGGCATCGGGCGGGCGCGGCGCGGGGGAACGGAAACGGCACGGCATCGAATCATCAGCTCATCCTCTTGGTGTTGTCAGTTCTACTGGAAGAGTCCCGACGCAAGCCCGCGCACGCCGTGCATCGCCGCGTCAGGAACGCGGCGCGGCGCGCGCAAGCCGGCGGTCGCACCGCGGCTGCGCATGTTGCCCTCGCTCATGTTACCCGCGCCGCATGCATCCTGCCTCGCGAAGCCGGGCCACCCGCTCGGGCGGCTCGCGCGAGGGCGGATCGCCCGCCGGCGGATGCTGCGGCGTCGGCGGATCGGGCGGCCCGTCGTCGCCCTCGTCGGGCTGCGGATCGGGATCGTCGATCTTGGGATACGGCGGCTCGGGTCGATGCAGCGAGATGCCGGTTGGCCAGCCGGCGAAGCCCGATGCACCGGACATGGCGAACCCGGGCGGCGAAGCTGACACAGGCTCCACGGTCGGTCCTCCTAATGCGAGTCAGCGGCAAATACTGCAATTCGTATGCCAGGCGCCCCGGCGACGACCCGGCCCGGCCGCCGCCGCGCCGGAACCGGGTCCGGCCGCCGTTCATCGCGCGCCCTGGGCATTCCTTACATCCGGCACTGAAAATTTTTCAGACGCCCGGCGCGCGCCACGGCCCGCCGCGCCGCCCGCGGCGGACGGCACGGATCGGCACGCGGCTTGCTCGATCGACAGCATGACCACCCGGAGGGCAAGCGATGCGATCCTTTACCCGATCCCCATTCCCGAGCTCGGCCGAAGTCGAGCACCGGCCGCCGCAGCGGGTTCACGACCATGGACAAGTCCAGGCCGCCGGCAAGGACCAGCCACCGCCGCGCCAGCAGCCCGCGCGTCCCGCCGAGGAGCGGCGCATCGACCGCGCGCTCGAGGACACCTTCCCGGCCAGCGACCCGCCGGCCACCGGCGGCGTGACCCGCATCGATCCGGCCACGCCCGCCCACCAGCCGCCTGATCGCGGCGAACCGGGCTCGCCCTGAACGGGCGAGCGCTCATTGCAGCAGTTCCTTGCACCAGGAGGTCGAAGATGAACCTGCATCCCGAGACCCAGGGCGCCACCCGCGCCCCCGAGCGCATCATCGGCCGGCCCGCCGATTCCAGCGGCCCCGGCCCCGAGGTGATGGCCGCCTCGACGCTGGACGGCAATCGCGTCTATGCCACCGACGGCGTCCAGGTCGGCCATATCAAGGACATCATGCTGGACGTGCGCGGCGGCCGCATCGCCTACGCAGTGCTGTCGAGCGGCGGCCTGCTCGGCATCGGCGACAAGCTGCTGGCCGTGCCCTGGCACGAGCTGACGCTCGACACCGATCGCAAGTGCTTCGTGCTGCCGGTCACCTCGCAGCAGGTACGCGAGGCGCCGGGCTTCGATCGCCATCACTGGCCGAGCTTCGCCGATGCCGAATGGGTGCGCACCCGCGAGCCGGCCGGCGCCGCGGCCACCGGCTGGGATCCCGCCGATCTCGGCCGCTTCGACGTCGATACCGGCCTGGACGAACCTCCGCACGAAAGCTCGCCGAACCGGCCCGAATCGCGATCCGAACCACGCGACGACCGCCATTGATCTGCTACGGTCGTCACGTTTTCAGGAGCGTCCAGCCAGGACGCTCTCTTTTTTTGGTGCTCAGTTTTTTCGCATCGGGACGGCGTTCGGCGGCTGCGGCATCAATGCGCCAGCCCGCCTCGCGCCGGCCGCCGTGGCTGGCGACGGCCTCGCCCGCCACGGCGGCCGGCGCGACTTCCTCGGGCGGCGGCAGCACGGCCGCGAGCCCGAGCGCATCGATCCACAGCTCGCGCGACCAGCCCAGCGTGTGCAGGGCCAGCGGATCGGCCTGCGCCTCGATCGCCTCGACGGCGTCCTTCAGCACCTGCGCGACCGGCCCGGTGACACGCTCGGCCGCGATCGCCAGCAGCTTGCGATGCAACTGGTCGCGCGTCTCGACCAGCAGCACGCACTCGGTCGCGACCCGCTCGGCGGCCGCGCGATCCCCGCCCTGCACCGCGTAGGCGATCACCTCGAGCAGGGACTTGCCGAGCGCGGCGGCGGCGGTGCGCACGCGCGAGCTGGCCTCGACGTCGAGGCCCAGCGCGTCGAAGACATCGGCCAGCACCTGGGCGCGGCGATGCGCGGCCTCGCGATGCAGCCGCCATTCGGCGGCCAGTTCCTCGTGCGTGGTAGCGGCCAGCGCGGCGTCGTAGACGGCCATCGCGCGCAGCGTGGTTTCATGCGCCTGATCCAGCAGTTGATGCAATCCCTCGCGATCGACACGCGTCGTCATCCCATGTCCTCCCTTCCAGTCCATCGAGCGCCGCCGGCCCGGCCGGCGGCATGAACGGCACCCTCAGCGCCCCACCTCGCGCGCCAGCGTGCGCGCCGCCGCCAGATGCTTGCGCAGCATCGGCAGGCTGTCCTGCGCGAAGCCGCGCAACTCGGTCGAATGGCCGCCGCGCGCCTCGGCCGAGAACAGCCGGATCGCCTGGCGGTGCGCGGCCGGCCCCGCGATCGCCAGGTAGGCGACATCGAAATCGTGGCCGCGCTTGTTGCGCAGCGCGTCGATGTCGGGATCGACGATCATCGCCGCCTGCGCGGGCACGCCGACCTTCGCGGCGATCGTGCGCAGCGCCTCGTTGGCGCGGCCGTGGTCGTCCAGCATCATCTTGGCGAACTCGCGCACCGCGGGCGACGCCGATTGCTCGATCGCCAACTGGCTGGCCTGCACCTCGCGCTTGCCGGCGATCGCGGCCTTGTCGACGAATTCCGGATCGATGCCTTGCGGGCGCTTGGCGATCTCGCTGTCGCCAACCGGCGAGGCCGGCTTGACGATCTCCGCGCCGACACGCGGATCGGCGGCGGGCGGCTCGTGCGGCGCCGGGTTCGGGTTGGTCTGCGCCGACGCCGCGCAGGCCGCGCCCAGCGCGATGGCGAGCGCCACCATTCGCCGGCCCTGGCGGCCGGCTGTCCTGGTTCGTTTCATCCTCGCTCTCCTCGATGAGATGGGATCGGCCCTGCCTGCCGCCTCGGGGGCCGCACGCAGCCCGCTCCGGCCCGCAGCGGAACCGGCCGCTACCGCTGACTTACTTCGGCCGGCTCACTTCGGCTGGCTTACTTCGGGTGGATGGTCAGTTGGTCCTGCACCGAGCGCACGCCGTCCACGCTCTTCACCGCGGCCACCGCGAGCGGGCGCTGCGATTCGTCGGGCACGCTGCCGGTGAGCGTCACGTGGCCCTGGCGCGTGCTGACGTGCACGTCGTCCGAGGACAGCCCGCTGGCCTGCACCAGCGCGGCCTTGGCCTTGGTGGTGACGGCCATGTCGCGCATCTTGGCCCCCGCCGAATGGGTGGCCGAGGCGACCGTGTCGCCCGTGTCCGCGCCGGCGTCGAACGGCACGCTCGCGCAGAACGCGGTGGCGGCCGTCAGCGCGACGGCCAGCAAGCCGCGCGGTCCGCGCGAACGCGCGAGACGACGCGGGGTCGACGAGATCCTGTCTGCGTTGCGGTGCTTCATGCCTGGGCTCCTTGCATCGAGCCGGCCCGGTGCCGGCGACAAGGCAGGAGCCGCAAGCACCATGCCCGGGCCGCGCGCCTTGTCGCGCAAGGCGCGCGCGGCGACGCGGCACTTTTCGTCAAGCCGTTTGAAAGATTTACGAACTCGTCGGGCCGATCGGCAAGCCCGGCTCGAGAGATCGATGCGGCGCCCCCGATATCAATCGCAGTGCGAAGCAAAAAGGCGACAGACGATGTGAACGATGAAAGGCGCGCCGCGCTCAGTCGCGCGAAGGCGAGGTCAGCGAACGCTCCGGCGCCTGGGTGGCGCGCAGGATCTCGCGCGCCAGGACCTGGATGTCGACCGGCTTGCACAGATAGCCGTTGAAGCCGGCCGCCAGCACGCGGCGCTCGTCGGCCTGCCCGGCATGCGCGGTCACCGCCAGCATCGGCGCGTTGATGGCGGTGCGCGCGCCGCCGCGCAACGCATCGAGCAGCCAGAAGCCGTCGCCGTCGGGCATCGCCAGGTCGGACAGCACCACGGTCGGCCGCGCGCCGTCGATCTTGGCCAGCGCGTCGCGCCCCGAGGAGGCCACCACCACCGCCGCGCCGAGCGTGGCCAGCGCCGCGGCCAGGCTGGTGCGCGAGGTCTCGTCGTCGTCGACCAGCATCACGCGCTGGCCGTCCAGGTTGATGCGCTCGCGCGACAGCACGTCGTCGTCGCGCCGGCCGCTCCAGGCGATCGCGCCCGAGGGCTGCCAGCCGGCCGGCAGCGCGACCTCGAAGGTGGTGCCGAGGTCGCGCCCGGCGCTGGCGACGCGCACCGCGCCGCCGTGCAGCTCGGCGATGTGGCGCACGATCGACAGCCCGAGCCCGAGCCCGCGCTTGGGCGAGGCCGGCGAGTTCTCGGCGCGGCGGAACGCCTCGAACACATGCGGCAGGAAATCCGCGACCACGCCCTGCCCGGTGTCGGCCACCGTCAGCAGCACGCGCGACTCGTCGCGGGTCAAGCCGATCGTCACGCGACCGCCGCGCGGCGTGAACTTGAAGGCGTTGGACAGCAGGTTGGAGAGCATCTGCTTGAGACGCTCGGCGTCGCCCGAGACCACGCAGGCCTCCAGCGCGCAGTGGGTCTCCAGCGTGATGCCGTCATGGCCGGCGGTGGTGTCGAACGAGCCGGCCACGTCGCCGACCACGCGTACCAGGTCGACCGGCATCGGCTCGAGCCGCAGCTTGCCGGTGGCCAGCGAGGAGGCATCGAGGATATCGGCCACCATGCGCGACAGCGAGCGGGCGCTGCGGTCGATCGCGTCGATCGCCTGCCGCTGCAGCGCGCCGTCGATCGGGTTGCGCATCACCTCGACCCAGCCGTAGATCACGTTCAGCGGCGTGCGCAGCTCGTGCGAGACGATCGCCAGCAGTTCGTCCTTGAGGCGGTTCGAGGTGTCGGCCTGGCGTCGCGCGTCGCGCGCGCCGCGCAGCCGGTGATGGCTGCGCTGCTCGCGGCGGCGCTGCACGCGCGTGTCGCGCAGCGTCAGCGACAGCGCCACACAGCGCTGCTCTTCGTCGAATACCGGCGAGGCGGCCAGCGTCGCGCGAAACCGCTTGCCGTCGACGCGCAGGCACAGCAGGTCGAGGCCGCCGATCGCCTCGCGCACCTCGCCCACCTCGGCGGCGATCGGGTGCAGGCCCAGCCAGCGCGGCGCGACCAGCATGTCGATATCGTGGCCGAGCGCGTCGGCCTCGGGATACCCGAACATGCGTTGCGCGGCCGGGTTCCAGCTGGTGATGCGCCGATCGGCGCCGACGCCGATGATGGCGTCGGGCGAGGCGTCCACCAGCCGGCGCAGCATGCCGTTGGCCAGTGCCCGCTCGTGCTCGGCGCTGACGTCGCGCAGCACCGCCACCGCGCCGCCGCGCCCGCCGTCCGGATCGCGCAGCGGCGAGACCACC
>NZ_VWWK01000090.1:0-28061 GCF_011753035.1 Burkholderia sp. Ax-1720
CCGCGGCTCGCGCCGCGCCGCCTGGGCCAGCAGCTCGGCCGCCAGCGCGCCGATGTCGGCCGGCCGCTCGCGCAGCGGCGGCAGGGCGATGTTGAGAATGTTGAGGCGGTAGTAGAGATCGGCGCGGAAGCTGCCTGCCTCCACCGCCTCGAGCAGGGAGCGATGAGTGGCCGCCACGATCCGCACGTCGATGCGGATCGGCTCGGTCGACCCGAGCCGCACCACCTCGCGCTCCTGCAGCACGCGCAGCAGGCGGCTCTGCAGCGACAGCGGCATCTCGCCGATCTCGTCGAGGAACAGCGTGCCGCGATGCGCGGCCTCGAACAGCCCGGCCTTGCCGCCGCGCCTGGCGCCCGTGAAGGCGCCTTCGTCATAGCCGAACAGCTCGCTCTCGAGCAGCGCCTCGGGGAAGGCGCCGCAGTTGGTCGCCACGAACGGGAACTTGCGGCGCGCGCTCAGCGCATGCAGGCTCTGCGCGATCATTTCCTTGCCGGTGCCGCTCTCGCCGAGGATCAGCACGGTCGCGTCGGATTTGGCGTAACGCTGCGCGAGCTCGCGCACGCGCGCCATCGGCGCCGATGCGCCGATCACGTCGTCCAGCCGGTAGCGCGCCGCGAAGCGCTGCGCATGCGGCTGCGAACGCAAGGTGCGGTCGAGTCGCTCGACCGCGCGCGATTCCTGGAAGGTCAGCACGCTGCCGGTGGCCGCGCCGCTGGCCTCCAGCGGCCCGCGATGGACCACGTAGCGCACCCCGCGCACGGTAGCCAGCGTGTCGCCTTCGTCGGCGGCGCGCAGCGCGGTCAGCTCGGGCGTCAGTTCGTCGAGCGCGCGGCCCACCGCGGCCTGCGCGTCGACGCCGAGCGCCAGCGCGAGCCGCTCGTTGATGGCCTCCACGCGGCCGCCCGCGTCGAGCGCCACCACGCCGTCGCGCAGGTGGCGCAGCAGGTTGTCGAGGCGCTGGCGGCGCAGCGCCTCGGCGTGCGTGGCGTGGGCGACTTCGAGCGCGGTCTCGACCGCCGCGCGCACCGAGGCCTGCGAATACAGAAACACCGCGTTCATGCCGGCGCTGCTGGCCAGGTCGGTCACCAGCCCCGGCCCGACCACGGTCTCGATGCCGCGGTCGCGCAGCTCGCGCACGCGCGCCTCGGCCTCCTGGCTCGACTGGTAGGTGGCGAACACCAGGTCCAGCCCGAAGGCGGCCGCGAAGCGGCGCAGCTCGGCCGGCGTGTCGCCGTAGCTGACCAGCGCCACCGGCGAGGCCGCGTCGCGTCGCGCGCGGGCCAGCGCGTGCAGCAGGTCGTAGCCGGTCGGCGCGACCAGCACCACCGGCACCTCGACGTGGGTCTTCAGGTACATGCCGTTCGAGCCGGCCGCCACGATCGCGTCGGGCCGCTCGGCGCCGGCCGTGGCCAGCGCGGCGATCGCCTCGTCGTAGCCGCGCGTGATGATGCGCAGGTCGGCGCGCTCCTCGTATTCGTCGGCGAGATCGCGGAACAGCGCACGCAGCCGGCTGATGCCGACCGCCCAGATGCGGGGCCTGAGGGACGGAACGGAGGAGGGCGTCATGACGGGATTCGGGCTGGATGCGGGCTGAAAGGATCGACGCATTATCGCAGTCTAATTTCAAATGTGGAATCGAGCGTTTCCATAATGAAACGAGTTGACGTCGCCGCCGAATCGCGTTTCGATTGCGAATCAGCAGCTTAGCGGCGCCCGACGCGACTGGCCCGGTCCTTGCAATATCCAGCGCGGCAACGATCAATCGTCAGGAGGCAGTCGATGGGCAATTCCCAACTTTCCAGCGCCGGCGCGCGCTTTCGCGCGGCCGTGGCGGCCGAGTCGCCGCTGCAGGTGGTCGGCGCGATCACCGCTTACGCGGCCAAGATGGCCGAGGCGAGCGGTTTCAAGGCGGTCTACCTGTCGGGCGGCGGGGTGGCCGCCAATTCGCTCGGCATTCCCGATCTCGGCATCAGCACCATGGACGACGTGCTGATCGACGCGAACCGCATCACCAACGCCACCCAGCTGCCGCTGCTGGTCGACATCGACACCGGCTGGGGCGGCGCCTTCAACATCGCGCGCACCATCCGCTCCTTCATCAAGGCGGGCGTGGCGGCGGTGCACCTGGAGGACCAGGTCGGGCAGAAGCGCTGCGGGCATCGTCCGGGCAAGGAATGCGTGCCGATCGACGAGATGGTGGACCGCATCAAGGCCGCCGTCGACGCGCGCACCGACGACCAGTTCGTGATCATGGCGCGCACCGACGCGGCCGCCGCCGAGGGCCTGGACGCGGCGATCGAGCGCGCGGTGGCCTATGTCGAGGCCGGCGCCGACATGATCTTCCCCGAGGCGATGAAGACGCTGGACGACTTCAAGCGCGTCAAGCAAGCGGTCAAGGTGCCGATCCTGGCGAACCTGACCGAATTCGGCTCGACGCCGATGTTCACCACCGAGGAACTGAAGGGCGTGAACGTCGATATCGCGCTCTACTGCTGCGGCGCGTATCGTGCGATGAACAAGGCGGCGCTGAACTTCTACGAGACGGTGCGCCGCGACGGCACGCAGAAGGCCGCCGTGCCGACCATGCAGACGCGCGCCGAGCTGTACGAATTCCTCGGCTATCACGCCTACGAGGACAAGCTCGACGAGCTGTTCAGCCAGGGCAAGCGCTGAACCGGCCCAAACCGATAACCAGACCATCAGGAGAGCATCACGATGAGCGAGACGAAAGACGCGGCCCCGGCCGCAGCGGGCGGCTTCAAGCCGAAGAAGTCGGTGGCGCTGTCGGGCGTGGCGGCGGGCAATACCGCGCTGTGCACGGTGGGCCGCACCGGCAACGACCTGCACTATCGCGGCTACGACATCCTCGACGTCGCGGAAACCTGCGAGTTCGAGGAAATCGCCTACCTGCTGGTGCACGAGAAGCTGCCGACGCTGGCCGAGCTGGCCGCCTACAAGGCCAAGCTGCGCGCCATGCGCGGGCTGCCCGCCGCGGTGAAGACGGCGCTCGAGGCGGTGCCGGCCTCGGCGCATCCGATGGACGTGATGCGCACCGGCGTGTCGGTGCTCGGCACCGTGCTGCCCGAGAAGGACGACCACAACCTGCCCGGCGCGCGCGATATCGCCGACCGCCTGATGGCCTCGCTGGGCTCGATGCTGCTGTACTGGTATCACTGGTCGCACAACGGCCGGCGCATCGAGACCGAGACCGACGACGATTCGATCGGCGGCCACTTCCTGCACCTGCTGCACGGCAAGGCGCCGTCCAAGGCCTGGGTCGACGCGATGCACATCTCGCTGATCCTCTACGCCGAGCACGAGTTCAATGCCTCGACCTTCACCGGCCGCGTGATCGCCGGCACGGGCTCGGACATCTACTCGGCCATCACCGGCGCGATCGGCGCGCTGCGCGGCCCGAAGCACGGCGGCGCCAACGAGGTCGCGTTCGAGATCCAGAGCCGCTATCGCGACGCCGACGAGGCCGAGGCCGACATCCGCCGCCGCGTCGAGAACAAGGAAGTGGTGATCGGCTTCGGCCACCCGGTCTACACGATCTCGGATCCGCGCAACAAGGTGATCAAGGAAGTCGCGCGCAAGCTCTCGAAGGATGCCGGCGACACCAAGTTGTTCGAGATCGCCGAGCGCCTCGAATCGGTGATGTGGGACGCCAAGAAGATGTTCCCGAACCTCGACTGGTTCAGCGCCGTGTCCTACCGGATGATGGGCGTGCCGACCGCGATGTTCACGCCGCTGTTCGTGATCGCGCGCACGTCCGGCTGGAGCGCCCACATCATCGAGCAGCGCATCGACAACAAGATCATCCGCCCGAGCGCGAACTACACGGGTCCCGAGGATCTGAAGTTCGTCTCGATCGAGAAGCGCTGAGCGCGCCCGGGGCGGCCGGCATCGCCCGCCGCCCCGGCCCGTGAATTTCCCCGCATGCCCCAGAACATGAATACCGCCCATCGCAAACCGCTGCCCGGCACCGGGCTCGACTATTTCGACGCGCGTGCCGCCGTCGAGGCCCTCGCGCCCGGCGCCTACGACACGCTGCCCTATACCTCGCGCGTGCTGGCCGAGAACCTGGTGCGCCGCTGCGAGCCCGACCGGCTCGACGCGTCGCTGCGCCAGCTGATCGAGCGCCGCCGCGATGCCGACTTCCCGTGGTACCCGGCGCGCGTGGTCTGCCACGACATCCTCGGCCAGACCGCGCTGGTCGATCTCGCCGGCCTGCGCGACGCGATCGCCGACGGCGGCGGCGACCCCGCCAAGGTCAACCCGGTGGTGCCGGTGCAGCTGATCGTCGATCACTCGCTGGCGGTGGAATGCGGCGGTTTCGATCCCGATGCCTTCGCCAAGAACCGCGCGATCGAGGATCGTCGCAACGAGGACCGCTTCCACTTCATCGAATGGACCAAGACGGCCTTCGAGAACGTCGACGTGATCCCGCCGGGCAACGGCATCATGCACCAGATCAACCTGGAGAAGATGTCGCCGGTGATCGGCACGCAGGACGGCGTGGCCTATCCCGATACCTGCGTGGGCACCGACAGCCACACGCCGCATGTCGACGCGCTGGGCGTGATCGCGATCGGCGTGGGCGGCCTGGAAGCCGAGAACGTGATGCTGGGCCGCGCCTCCTGGATGCGGCTGCCCGACATCGTCGGCGTCGAGCTGACCGGCCAGCGCCAGCCCGGCATCACCGCCACCGACATCGTGCTCGCGCTGACCGAGTTCCTGCGCAAGCAGAAGGTGGTGGGCGCCTACCTCGAATTCCGCGGCGCCGGCGCGGCCAGCCTCACGCTGGGCGATCGCGCCACGATCTCGAACATGGCGCCCGAATACGGCGCGACCGCCGCGATGTTCTTCATCGACGCCCGCACGCTCGACTACCTGCGCCTGACCGGCCGCAGCGACGAGCAGGTGGCGCTGGTCGAGGCCTACGCGAAGACCGCCGGCCTGTGGGCCGACAGCCTCGCCGGCGCGCAATACGAGCGCACGCTGAGCTTCGACCTGTCGAGCGTGGAGCGCAACATGGCCGGCCCGTCGAACCCGCACAAGCGGCTGCCGACGCGCGACCTGGCCGAGCGCGGCATCGCCGCGCCGCACGAGGACATCGCCGGGCAGATGCCCGACGGCGCGGTGATCATCGCGGCCATCACCAGCTGCACCAACACCAGCAATCCGCGCAACGTGATCGCGGCGGGCCTGCTGGCGCGCAACGCCAACGCGCGCGGCCTCGCGCGCAAGCCCTGGGTGAAGAGCTCGCTCGCGCCCGGCTCGAAGACGGTCGAGCTGTACCTGAAGGAAGCGGGCCTGCTGCCCGAGCTGGAAGCGCTCGGCTTCGGTATCGTGGCGTTCGCCTGCACCACCTGCAACGGCATGTCGGGCGCGCTCGACCCCGACATCCAGCAGGAGATCGTCGATCGCGACCTGTACGCGACCGCCGTGCTGTCCGGCAACCGCAACTTCGACGGCCGCATCCATCCCTACGCGAAGCAGGCCTTCCTGGCTTCGCCGCCGCTGGTGGTGGCCTATGCGATCGCCGGCACGATCCGCTTCGACATCGAGAAGGACGTGCTCGGCATCGACGACCAGGGCCAGCCGGTGCGGCTTGCCGACATCTGGCCCGACGACGCCGAGATCGACGCGATCGTCGCCGCCAGCGTCAAGCCGGAGCAGTTCCGCCACGTGTACGAGCCGATGTTCGCGCGCAGCGCCGCGGCCGGCGCCAGCGTGCCGCCGCTCTACGACTGGCGGGCACAAAGCACCTACATCCGCCGCCCGCCGTATTGGGAAGGCGCCCTGGCGGGCGAGCGCACGCTCGCCGGGATGCGCGCGCTGGCGGTGCTCGGCGACAACATCACCACCGATCATCTCTCGCCCTCGAACGCGATCCTGGCCAACAGCGCGGCCGGCGAATACCTGGCGAAGATGGGCGTGCCCGAGGAGGACTTCAATTCCTACGCGACGCACCGCGGCGACCACCTCACGGCGCAGCGCGCCACCTTCGCCAACCCGACGCTGATCAACGAGATGGCGGTGGTGGACGGCGCCGTGAAGAAGGGCTCGCTCGCGCGCATCGAGCCGGAAGGCAAGGTGGTGCGGATGTGGGAGGCGATCGAGACCTACATGGAGCGCAAGCAGCCGCTGATCGTGATCGCGGGCGCCGACTACGGCCAGGGTTCCTCGCGCGACTGGGCCGCCAAGGGCGTGCGGCTGGCCGGCGTGGAGGCGATCGTGGCCGAGGGCTTCGAGCGGATCCACCGCACCAACCTGATCGGGATGGGCGTGCTGCCGCTGGAGTTCAAGCCCGACGCGAACCGGCTCACGCTCGGCATCGACGGCACCGAGACCTTCGACGTGATCGGCGAGCGCAAGCCGCGCGCCGACCTCACGCTGGTGATCCGGCGCCGCAACGGCACGCAGTTGCAGGTGCCCGTGACCTGCCGGCTCGACACGGCCGAGGAGGTGTCGATCTACGAGGCGGGCGGCGTGCTGCAGCGTTTCGCGCAGGACTTCCTCGAATCCTCGCAGGCGGCGTGAAGGCGCGAGCCTGACACGCGGCCGGCATCGATATCGCATAAGCTCGGCCTGAGCAGTCATCACAGCGCATCGCGGCGGCCGCCGCGATGCTTCCGGGCGGCAAGCATGCCGCCTTGTTTTTTTCAGGAAGATTCACCATGGCACACGTTCCCCAGATCCGGATTCCCGCCACCTACCTGCGCGGCGGCACCAGCAAGGGCGTGTTCTTCCGGCTCGAGGACCTGCCGGAAGCCGCGCGCGTGCCGGGAGCGGCGCGCGACGCCCTGCTGATGCGCGTGATCGGCAGCCCCGATCCCTACGGCAAGCAGATCGACGGGATGGGCGGCGCGACCTCCAGCACCAGCAAGACCGTGATCGTCTCGAAGAGCACGCGGCCCGATCACGACGTCGACTACCTGTTCGGCCAGGTCGCGATCGACAAGGCCTTCATCGACTGGAGCGGCAACTGCGGGAACCTGTCCGCGGCGGTCGGGCCGTTCGCGATCGCGGGCGGGCTGGTGGCGCGCGAGCGCGTGCCCGACAACGGGGTGGCGGTGGTGCGCATCTGGCAGGCGAATATCGGCAAGACCATCGTCGCGCACGTGCCGATCCGCGACGGCGAGGTGCAGGAGACCGGCGATTTCGAACTCGACGGCGTGACCTTCCCGGCTGCCGAGGTCCAGCTCGAGTTCATGGACCCGGCCGCCGACGAGGACGGCGCGGGCGGCGCGATGTTCCCGACCGGGAACCTGGTGGACGACCTGGAGGTGCCCGGCATCGGCACGCTGAAGGCCACCATGATCAATGCCGGGATCCCGACCATCTTCGTCGAGGCCGAGGCGATCGGTTATACCGGCACCGAGCTGCAGGACGCGATCAACGGCGACGAGGCCGCGTTGCAGCGCTTCGAGACGATCCGCGCCTATGGCGCGCTGCGCATGGGCCTGATTCGCTCGCTCGACGAGATCGCGCAGCGCCAGCACACGCCGAAGGTCGCCTTCGTGGCGCGGCCGGCCGACTATGTCGCCTCCAGCGGCAAGCCGGTGGCGGCGAAGGACGTCGACCTGCTGGTGCGCGCGATGTCGATGGGCAAGCTGCATCACGCGATGATGGGCACCGCGGCCGTCGCGATCGGCACCGCCGCCGCGATTCCGGGCACCCTGGTCAATCTCGCGGCCGGCGGCGGCGAGCGCGAGGCAGTGCGCTTCGGGCATCCCTCGGGCACCTTGCGCGTCGGCGCGCAGGCCAGCCAGGCCGGCGGCGAATGGGTGGTCACCAAGGCGATCATGAGCCGCAGCGCGCGCGTGCTGATGGAAGGCGCGGTGCGCGTGCCGGGAGATGCGTTCCGAGCCGCGTCGCGGACTTGATCGATCGAAGGAGGAGGCCGGCATGAACGACGCGGGCTTGCCGCTCGACGGCATCGAGGTGCTGGAATTCGAGGGGCTCGGGCCGGCGCCGCTGGCCGGCTGGATGCTGGCGGCGCTGGGCGCGCGCGTCACGCTGGTGGCGCGCCCGGGCGGGCGCGTCGGCGGGCCGGCCGGTTTGAACGGGCAGGATGGCGACCTGCTGCGCGAGCGCAAGACCGTGATCGAATGCGACCTGAAGGCGCCGGCTTCGCGCGAGGTGATGCTGGCGCGCATCGCGCGCGCCGACGTGCTGATCGAGGGTTATCGGCCGGGCGTGATGGAGCGGCTCGGGCTCGGGCCGCTCGATTGCGCGGCGCGACGGCCCTCGCTCGTTTATGCGCGCATGACGGGCTGGGGACAGCAGGGGCCGCTCGCCGAGCGCGCCGGCCACGATCTCAACTACGTCGCGCTGACGGGGGTGCTCGCGCTGGCCGTGAAGCCGGGCGAGCCGCCGGTGATCCCGCCGACCGTGATCGGCGATGCGGGCGGCGCGCTGGGCCTGGCCTTCGGCATCGTCAGCGCGCTGCTGGCGGCGCGCGCTAGCGGACGTGGGCGCGTGGTGGACGGCGCGATCGTCGACGCGGCGGCGATGCTCGGCGCGCTGGCGCTGTGGGCGCGCGAGCGCGGCCAGTTGGGCACGCCCGATGCGGCCAGCCTGTTCCACGATGCGCCGTTCTATGCCGTCTATCGCTGCGCCGATGGCGAGTATGTCAGCCTGGCCGCGCTCGAACCGGCCTTCTACCGGCAGTTCGTGGAGCGCTTCGGGCTCGACGGCGTGACGGTCGAGGCGCAATACGAGCGTGCCGCCTGGCCGGCCTTGAAGGCGCGCTTCGCCGCGCATTTCGCCGGCGAGCCGGCGGCCGTGTGGTGCGCGCGTTTCGAGGGCAGCGATGCCTGCGTGGCGCCGGTGCTCGATCTCGAGGCGGCCGCGCGGCACGCGCACCTGGTCGCGCGCGAGGTTTATTCGACCACGGAAGAGGGCGCGTTGCGCGTGCGTGTGGCGCCGCGTTTCACCTGGCTTGGAGATGGCGGTGGAGCGAGTGAGACTCGAGCGACGCCGCGCGCGAATTCGGATGAGGAATGAAAAAGGGACGCTTTCGCGTCCCTTTTGACATCCAGATGCTTGCACCTCGTCGCGAGGCGCGCAAGTTCGGCTCAGGCCGCCGATTCCTGCGCCGTGTCGGCCTCGCGTGCCTCGCTGATCCGGTTGATGGTGCCCTGCGCGACGGCCACCAGCCGCTCCTCCTTGCCGTCCACCACGAACACGTGACACTGGCAGGTGGCCTGGCTGCGGCCGCCATACAGCAGCTTGGCGCGCGCCAGCAGGCGGCCCTTCATGGCCGGGCGCAGGTAGTTGATCTTGTATTCGCCGGTGACCACGCGCGGGCCCAGCGCGAGCGCGCCCGCGAAGGTCAGCGCATTGTCGGCGAGGTAGCTGATCACGCCGCCGTGCACGAAGCCGTGCTGTTGCCTGAGCTCGTCGCGGATCGGCAGGCACAGCTCCACCTCGTCCTCGCCCATCGTCATGAGTTCCGTGCCGAGCAGCATGCTGAACGGCTGGGCCAGGAGCGCGCCGCGCGCGTGATCCACGATATCCGTCATCGACCTTCCTTCGCTGGTAGGGCGCCGCGCCCCGCGCGGCCGACGGGGGCCGGCCGCCTGCGCTCCACTCTAGGAAGCGATCGGTCGATAAGCAAGGAGATTCGAGGAAAGCCTTGAAACGGTCGCGGTGACCGAGGCGAAAAGCGTGACGGCGCCGTCGGCTGCGGCATGGGACTTGCGCATGGGTGGGGCAAGGCGGCGTGAAGGGCGCCGTCTTGCCGCTGTCGTGTGCCGCCGTCGTTACGCCGCGCCGGGCAAGGCCGCGTAGGCAGTCGCCAGATGATAGGGCGTGGTGGAGGGCAGGTCGGCGCGCGATACCTCGCCGTCCGCGCGCTTGCACTCGTACCAGCCGCGCGGATGCAGGAAGCGGGCGGCGAAGCGCTCGATCTGCAGCGCGAGATCGGGCGAGCCGGGTCGCGCGCCGCGCGTGGCCAGCGCGCGCAGGTATTCGGTCTGTGCCCAGATGCGCTGGGTCGCGTCGAGACAGGCGCCGCTCGCGTCGGTGGCCGCGCACACGCCGCCCGTCGCCGCATCGACGCCGTGCCGCTCGGCGAACCCATAGGCGCGTTCGAGCGCGTCGGGCAGGCTCGTCTCGGCGAGCCGCTGGCCTGCCGCGCTGACCAGGTAGTACCACTCGAACTGGTGGCCCGGCTCGAAGCGGTTGCCGGCTGTGCCAAGCGGCAGCTCCGCGACGCAGCCCGTGGCGCCGTCGACGAAGTGCCGCTCGACCGCGCCGGCGGTGCGCAGCAACGCATCGTCGAAGGCGCGGTCGCCGAACGCGTCGCCGGCGGCGAGCCAGGCTTCGGTCAGGTGCATCAGCGGGTTCTGCAGCGGGCCGCCGTCGAGCGGCGAGAAATCCTCGGCGCGCGCGGCATCGAGGCAGGCCTCGCCCGCGCTCGGCGCGAAGCGGTCCTCGATCAGCGCGGCGGTGTGCTCGGCGAGCCGGCGCGCGTCGCGGTTGCCGGAGGCGGCGAAGTAGCCGGCGCAGGCGAACACGATGAAGGCGTGGGTGTAGAGATCCTTGTTGCGATCGAGCGGCGCGCCTTGCGCGTCGACGCTGTAGAACCAGCCGTCGTGGCGCGGATCGCGGAAATGACGGCACAATCCGTCGAACAGCGCGTCCGCGTGCGCCAACTCGCCTGCCCCGGCGAACACGAACAACTGCCGCGCGCAGGCCATCGCGCGAAAGCGCGAGACCGGCAGCGGCGCATGCGTGTCGGGCGCGACGGCTTCGAACGGAAGCCCGATGCCGGTGTCGAAACCGGGGCCGCGCCACAGCGGCAGCACGATTTCCGCGAAATGCCGGCGCAGTTCGGCGGCCTGGACGGTGGCGGGGCGGGTAGCGGACATCATGGAACTGAACTCGTAGGTCGATCAAGGTACGGCGAGGGCCAGGGACAAGGGGCGGCGGGGCCCCATCTCCGGTCATTCGGCCAGCGACCGTATCGCGCCGACACAATAACAGGAAGGAGAGAAGGCATGCTCAACAACATCGAACTCGTCTCGCGGCTGGTGCTGGCCGCCGTGCTCGGCAGCGTCATCGGCTTCGAGCGCGAACGCCTGTCCTGGGCCGCCGGCCTGCGCACCCACATGCTGGTCTGCGTCGGCTCCGCGCTGATCATGATCGTTTCCGCATTCGGCTTTGCCGACGTGCTCGGCAAGCCCGATATCGTGCTCGATCCGTCGCGGATCGCCGCGCAGGTCGTATCGGGCATCGGCTTCCTCGGCGCCGGCTCGATCCTGATGCGCGGCGAGATCGTGCGCGGCCTGACCACGGCGGCCAGCCTCTGGTCGGTCGCGGCGGTGGGCCTGGCGGTGGGCGGCGGGCTCTACGTGGCGGCGATCGCGGCCACCGTGATCGTGCTGGTGATCCTGGCCGGCATCAAGCCGCTCGAGAAGCGCTACATCACCGTGCGCCAGCGCCGGCACATGTCGCTGCTGGTCGAGCGCGGCACGCTGACCTTCGCCTCGCTGCACGCGGCGCTCGGCGCCGACAGCGCGCGCGTGAAGCAGTTCATCGTGCAGCAGAGCGAGGAAAGCCCCGAATGCGATGACGTGACGATCTCGCTGGCGCGCGTGTCGCCGGTCGAATACCAGCGGATCTCGTCGCAACTGCGGCACCTGCCGGGCGTGCAGGTGTTCAAGGAGCAGGAGGGCGCGACGGGCGCCGAGTGAGGCGGGCACGGCGCTCGCGGGCCTGCCCGGCACAGGGAGCGGGGCCGGGCGGCGAGCATGCGACAATGCCTGCTTTCCGTCTCAGGTAACTTCGCCCGCTGTCCGGGCAAGGCGTCTCCGCCGCGCGAGCCTCGCGCCGGAAGCGTCCGGACATCGGGCGCGCAGCCACCGATCCATGACCGAATCCCGCATGCCTCCCCGTCCCCGTTCCCCCCGTTCGACCAGGCCGACGCGCCGGCGCAGCGCCGCCGCGGCCGGCGGCGAGCGCCCCGCGCGCAACGCCGTGCGCGTCGATGACGACGAGGCCCGGGCACGGGAGGCGGACGCCGCCGGCGAGTCGCAGGACGAGCAGACGCCCGACCTGTTCGGCGGCTTGCCTTCCGGTGGACGCGGCACGCAGGCACGCCAGCCGGGCGCGGCGACGGCATCGATCGGCGAGGCCGCCGAGTCCGCGGCCCAGGAGACGGCGCCCGATACGCGGCAAGGCAGCTTCTTCGATGGTTTGGAATTGCCGGAAGCCGCGGCGCCGGACGAGGTGCGACAAGGCGAGCCGGCCGATCACGAGGCGCCGGCCATGGCGCAGGGCGGCGAGCCGCACCCGGCTGCAGTCGAATCCGCAGCCGCGCCGGCAATGGATGCCAGCGAAGTGGCGCAGGCCGTGCAGGACGCGGTTGCCGGGCTGGCGGCCGACGTGGCGGTACCGGATCAGCCTGCGCCGCAGCCGGCGCCCGCCTCTGCCGCTTCCAGCGAGGAAACGGCGGCTGTCGCGCCGAAGGTCGCCGGGGCGAAGCGTGCCGCCGCCGGCCGGCGTTCGGAATCCGCGCCGGTCTCGAGGCGGCGCCAGGCGGCGGGCAGCGCCGAACCGGCAATCGAGGCCGGCGACACGCCGCCTGCGAGCGCGACGGTAGCATCGCCTGTCGATCCGGTGCGCGAGCCCTCGTTCGCCAGCGGCTCGCCGGCCGATCCCGCGCCGAACTCGGCTGTGAATCCGGCCATCGATATCGAGGCGCAACTGCGTCCGCTGAACGAACTTCTGCGCGCGGCGCAGGCCGAGGGCGCCGAACTGCGGCGCCAGGCCGATCGCGAGATGCGGCGTGTCAACCGGCTGCTGCTCGCCCTGGCGGTGGTGCTGGTGATCGTGATCGTCGCCTTGGGCCTGCAGACGGCGGCGCTGTCGAGTGCGCATCGCGACGCGGCCGAACTGCAGGGGCTGCAGCAGCGCGTCGATCGCCTGACGGCGCTGCAGGAAACGCAGCAAGCCGATCTGGCCGCCGCCCAGCAGCGTGCCGACGAACTCGGCGCCCAGGTCCAGCGCCTGACCAATCGCCTCGCCGTGGCCTCGCGCCAGCAGCCGGCGGCTGCCGCTGCCGCGCGCCGGGAGCGCCGCGCGCGCTAGCCCCGCGACGCTGCTTCGCAAACGCGCCCGGGCCGGACGTCTCGCGACGATCCGGCCTTTTTCATGACGCGTTTCATGGGGCAATAACAGTCGAAAATCGGGGCGCCATGCTGTGTGGCGAGGTGTCGCGTCGCGTTTTCGACACGGAATGCTGCGCTGCACTAGCGTTGTTCAGGGAAAACCCTTAATATTCGTGCCTAGGGAAAACCCTGATCACCACTGTCCGTTGGGAGCTGGAAATGAGCCTCATCTTTGCGCTGCTTCAAAAGATCGACGATCTGTTCGTTTCGCCGCACCTGCCGCTCGACCGCGACTATTCGTACGCCGCCCGCCATGCGGAAGCCGAGCGTCAACGCAAGTCGCAGGTGTCGCGCTTCGGCCTGCTGCGTCGCTGATCGTCCCCGCTGTTCGTTTCATCGCTGTTTCTCCCGTCATCGCCGCCGCCTGATTTTCGCGTCGGCGCTGCCGGGTGTGTTTTACCCCGCCTGTGCCGCTGATGGCGCGGGACCGGGATTCCGCCTCACGAGCGCCCTGCTCGATCTCTCGTTCGATCCCTTTCAGGCCCGGGCCGTTTCGGATCATCCGCCGGCCTTGATTCCGCGCATCCCTATTCCTCTACACCGATCCCGCTGACGGCCTCGACGCTCGTCGTGCATGCGCGCAAGCGGCCTCGCCATCCACTCATTCCGATTCGATGCCTCGATCCTCGTGGCGCAGCAGGCTGCGCGCGGCCTTGATCACGCGCGCCGACAGCGACGCCATGCTCGGCGACTGGACCTTCCACGCATGCCAGTACAACTCGACGTCGAGCGGATGCGCCGGCGCGAGATCGACCAGCCCGGTTTCGGACAAGGGCCGGTCGAGCGTCAGCAGCTCGGGAACCATCGCATAACCGAGCCCGTGCTGGACCGCCTGGAAATGCGTGTGCGTGCCGGGCACGTAGTGGCAGGGATAAGCGCCGTCCGGCAGGCCGAGCCGCTTCTTCAGGAACGAGGAGGACAGCGTGTCCCGCCGCGAATAGGCGACCACCGGCGCCTGCCGCGCGTCCTTGCGGTTGAGCCCATCGGGGAACCAGCGCGCCGCGAAGGTGGCGGCGGCCAGCAGGCGGTAGCGCATCGCGCCGAGCGCGGTGGCGCTGCAGCCGCGCATCGGGTTCGGCTCGGTCGAGACGCAGCCGATCGTCATGCCGCTCTCCAGCAAGGCGAAGGTGTGGTCCTGGTCCTCCATCACGATCTCGAACAGCAGCCGGTCGCCGGCGAGGATCGATGACAGGGCCGGCAGGAACCAGGTGCCGAGGCTGTCCGAATTCAAGGCGATGGCCACCGGCACGGGCGATTGATGGTCGGCGCCGAGATCGGCCTGGAGGTCGGCCTGCAGCAGCGAGATGCGCCTCAGGTATTGCAGCAGGCGCATGCCGGCGGAGGTCGGGCGGCATGGCCGGGTGCGCAGCACCAGCGAGGCACCCAGCGCGGTTTCCAGGGCGCGCACGCGCTGCGTGACGGCCGAGGCCGTCACGTGCAGGCGCTGGCTGGCCTGCTCGAAGCTGCCGGTCTCGACCACGGCGAGGAAAGCCGCTGCCTGTCGGGGATCGATGTCCATCCGTCAATCCTGAAAAATTTTAAGCATTGGCAAGTTTCCTTAAGTTTGGTTTCGCTGACAAGCCGGCATCGGGACAATGCCTGCTTGGTCGTTTCCGATTCGCGCCGCGACATGGCACGAGCGAGGCGATATCGCCGAAATCCGTCGGCGCCCCTGCATTCGCAGGCCTTTTCCTCGAATCGAATCGTCCGACACCATCATGCACATCCTCTACCTCATCGCGATCACCGCCGAAGCCATGTCGGGCGCCATGATGGCCATGCAGCGCAGGATGGACCGCTTCGGGCTGGCCTTCGTCGGCTCGGTCACGGCGCTGGGCGGCGGCACGGTGCGCGACGTGATCCTCGGCCACTACCCGCTGGTGTGGATCGAGCAGCCGGGCTACCTGCTCGTCACCTTCGGCGCGGCCACGCTGTGTTCGTGGATGGTGCGCCACCTGGCGAAGCTGCGCGCGGTGTTCCTGATGGTCGACGCGCTGGGCCTGGCGGCCTTCTCGATCATCGGCAGCGACGTGGCCGCGAGCGTCAGCGGCAATGCCATCGTCATCGTGTTGTCGGGCGTGATCACCGGCGTATGCGGCGGCATGCTGCGCGACCTGCTGTGCAACGAGGTGCCCCTGGTCCTGCGCGAGGAGCTGTATGCCAGCGTGGCGGCGCTCACGGCCACGCTTTACCTCGTGATGCAGAAAGTCGGGATGCCGATCGAAATCGCGACGGTCGCGGCGCTGCTCGCCGGCTTCGCGACGCGCATGCTCTCGCTGAAATACGGCTGGCGGATGAAGGCCTTCGATACCTCGGTGCGGGATTGAGGCGGATGGCGACGAGCGCGACGATGGAACCAGGCGACGGGCAAGCCGGCATGCTGAGCTACCGGGATCTTTGCGAGGCGCAGGCGCGCAGCGAGGAACGGGCGATCGCGAGCGGCAGGGAGATCCGGCGGCAGCTTCCCTTGTTCGTCGAGGGTTATGCCGACTTCATCGACGCGCCGCGCTCCACCTATGAAGCCGACGATGGCTCCTTGCGCGAGCATGTGCGGCTGGCGCAGGTCCTGTCGGCGGCGCCGCGTGAAGCGTCGATGCGCGGCGGCGGGGCCGGCGAAGCCGTCGGCCTCGACGAGCACGGCATGGTCTGGTTCGAACTGGAGCTGGCCTTGCGGATCGACGGCGGCGCGGGAAGCACCTCGATCCATCGCTTCCGGATCGGCATGAAGCTGGTGCGCGACCGGATCTTCGTGTTCTTCCCGAGCAGCCGGAGGACGATCTCGGCCGAGCGCAGCCGCGACGCCTACGACTATGGCGAGGCTTATCTGGAGATCAACCGGGCCGTGCTGGAATCGATGGAAAGCGGGTTCCCGCTGTGGTCGCGTCAATGAGGGGGCGTTCATGAGCGAGAGGCGAGGCAGGAAGGCGGTTCCGTCGCTACCCTTGATGCCGGCGCGGCAAGCGCGCGACGTCCAGCTGAAGTATTACCTGGCGCTCGACGCACTCTGCATCGGGGCCGGCTCGCGGGAGAGCGTCGCGACCCTGCTGGGCGTGGTTCATACCGCGTATCGCCTGCGTGAATTCATCGGCGTGGCCGATGCGCAAGGCTTTCGCGCGGCCGAGAATGCCTTGCTGGCCTGCCTCGACCGCCTCGACCGCCTCGACCGCCTCGAATGCACGGCATCGCCCGAGCCGGCCGCGACCCTGCAGGCAAGCGAAAAGGCCGTCGTCGCACCCGTGTTGCGGTGCTTCGACGGTCTGCTCGAACGCGTGCCGATGCCGCTCTACCTCGACGCCCTGCTGGCCGCGATTGCCTGCCTCGACGCGCAACTGCCCTCGCCGATTCCGCCCGCGGCCGCCGAGCCTAGCGCGCCTCGCCCTTCCACATCTTCAGCAGCAGCGCATTGGTCGCCACGCTGACGCTGGAGAAGGCCATCGCCGCGCCGGCGATCATCGGATTGAGCAGCCCGAAGGCGGCCAGCGGCACGCCCACCACGTTGTAGACGAAGGCCCAGAACAGGTTCTGCCGGATCTTGCGATAGGTGCGGCGCGAGATGTCGATGGCCGCCGCCACCAGGGCCGGGTCGCCGCGCATCAGCGTGATGCCGGCGGTGTGCATCGCCACGTCGGTGCCGGTCGCCATGGCGATGCCGATATCGGCGGCGGCCAGCGCCGGCGCGTCGTTGATGCCGTCGCCGACCATCGCCACCACGCCCTGGGTCGAGGCCTTCAATTGCGCGATCACGCGTGCCTTGTCGTCGGGCAGGACCTGGGCGTGGACTTCGTCGATGCCGAGTTCGCGCGCGACGGCCGTCGCGCTGCCCTGGTTGTCGCCCGTCACCAGCGCGGTGCGGATGCCCAGCGCATGCAGCCGGGAAATCGCCTCGCGCGCGCTCGGCTTCACGGTGTCGCCGAAGGCGATCAGGGCCAGCACCGCCGCCGGCGCGTCGAGCCGCATCAGCCAGGACACGGTATTGCCGGCCGCCTCGAGTTCGGCGGCACGCCGGCGCGCGTCGGCCGGCACCTCGATCGCGAGTTCGTCGAGCCAGCGCGCGCTGCCGATCGCATGGCGCGTGCCGTCGATGCGCGCTTCCACGCCGCGTCCGGCCACCGCCTTCGCGTCGCTTGCCTGAGGCGCACGCGCCTCGCCATGCGCTTCGCCGTCGTGGGCCGCGACGATCGCGCGGGCCAGCGGATGCTCGCTGTGCCGCTGGATCGCGGCGGCGATGGCCATGGCCGTCTCGCGCGTCGTGCCGATCGGCTCGAAGGCGGTGACCGAGGGCTTGCCTTCGGTCAGCGTGCCGGTCTTGTCGAAGGCGACCACGGCGGTGCGCTGCGCGAGTTCGAGCGCCAGCGCGTCCTGGATCAGCACGCCGTGGCGGGCGGCCACGCCGGTGCCGGCCATGATCGCGGCCGGCGTGGCGAGCCCGAGCGCGCAGGGGCAGGCGATCACCAGCACCGCCACCGCGTTGAGGATGGCGGTTTCGGCCGGCGCGCCGGCCAGCATCCAGCCGGCGAAGGTCAGCACCGCGAGCGCGAGCACGGCCGGCACGAACACGGCGCTGACGCGATCGACCAGGCGCTGGATCGGCGCCTTCTCGGCCTGGGCCGATTCGACCAGGCGGATGATGCGGGCCAGCGTGGTTTCGGCGCCGATCGCGGTGGTCTCGACGCTGAGCGCGCCTTCGGCATTGATCGAGCCGGCCGTGACGCGATCGCCCGGCGCCTTCGCCACCGGCAGGCTCTCGCCGGTGATCAGCGATTCGTCGACGTGCGAGGCGCCGGCGGCGATCCTGCCGTCCACCGGGAAGCGTTCGCCCGGCCGCACCGCGACGATCGAGCCGACCCGCACCTGGGCCAGCGGCACCTCGCGTTCCACGCCCTGTTCGACGATGCGCGCGCGATCGGGGCGCAGCGCGTTGAGCGCGCGGATCGCGTCGGTGGTCTGGCGCTTGGCGCGCGCCTCGAGCCATTTGCCGAAGCGCACCAGGGTGACGATCACGGCGGCCGCCTCGAAGTAGAGGTGCCCGGCCTGCTCCGGCGCGCGCAGCATCTGCCAGACGCTCAGGCCGAACGCGGCCGAGGTGCCGAGCGCGACCAGCAGGTCCATGTTGCCGGCGCGCGCGCGCAGCGCGTGCCAGGCGGCGCGGTAGAAGCGCGCGCCGAAACCGAATTGCACGATCGCGGCCAGCACGAATTCGAGCGGCGCCGGCAACATGAACGACAGGCCGAAGGGCGCGGCGAACATCGGCGCGACCAGCGGCAGGGTCAGCACGGCCGAGCCGATCAGCAGCAGGAGATCGCGGCGCGCCTCGGCGGCCTTGCGCGATTCGGCGCTCGGGCGCGGGGCGGTGGGGGAGGTGGCGGCGGGGGCTGCCGTGCCGATCGAGTCGGCCGAGCCGGCAGCGGGCGTGGCGCGATAGCCGGCTTTCTCGACGGCGGCCACCAGTTGCGCGACCGACACGGCGGCTTCGGCGCTGACGCTGGCGCGTTCGGTGGCGAGGTTGACGCTGGCGCGCGAGACGCCCGGCACCTGGGCGAGCGCCTTCTCGACGCGGCCCGAGCAGGAAGCGCAGGTCATGCCGCCGATCTCGAGTTCGATGGCCGGCGCGGCGGTGGATCGGGCGCGAACGGGTTCGTCGGCGACCAGCGGCGTGGCGCGATAGCCGGCCTTCTCGACGGCGGCGACGAGTTGCGCGGCCGAGACGGAATCATCGCCGCTGATGCTGGCGCGTTCGGTGGCAAGATTCACGCTGGCGCGCGAGACGCCCGGCACCTGCGCCAGTGCCTTCTCGACGCGGCCCGAGCAGGAAGCGCAGGTCATGCCGCCGATCTCGAGTTCGATCGGCTGCCGCGCCGGGGCTGCCGGCGCCGGCGCGCTCTTGATGTCGCTGGCACCGGCGCTGAGCGGCGTGGCGCGATAACCGGCCTTTTCGACGGCCGCGATCAGCTGCGCGGCGGAAACGGAAGCTTCGGCGCTGACGCTGGCGCGCTCGGTGGCGAGATTGACGCTGGCACGCGAGACGCCCGGCACCTGGGCGAGTGCCTTCTCGACGCGATTCGAGCACGACGCACAGGTCATCCCGGCGATATCGAGTTCGATCGGAGCCGCAGCCGCAGCCGCGGTCGGTGCGGGAGCCTGCTCGATCGCCGCCGGTTCCGCGTGATGCGCATCGCTTGCCGCCGGCTTCGCACGCGATTTCGGCTTCGGCATCGGCACGAAGCTGACCGCGACCGGCGGAGCTGCTGGCTGCGGCGCCGGTGCGGCAGGTGCCGCCAAGTCCACCGCATCGCCCTCGATACGCTCGGCCTGATAACCCGCCGCGGCAACCGCCGCGACCAGGGCCTGCGCATCCACCTCGGCATCGGCGACGAATTCCACCTCGGCCCGCGTGGCGGCCAGGTTGACTTTTGCCTGCGCGACGCCGGGCACGGTGGCCAGCGCCTTCTCGACGCGTCGCGCGCAGCCGCCGCAGGTCATGCCCGTCACACGCAGCGCGACAGCCGATGCAATCCCGCGAACCCGCGCCTGGGCGCGATAACCGGCGCGTTCGACTGCCTCGACCAGGCTCGCGGCCCCGACTTCAGGCGCGGCGCTGACGCTGGCGGTCTTGCCGGCGAGGTCGACATGGGCGGAGATCACGCCGGGCAACTGGGCCAGCGCGGTTTCGACACGGCGGGCACAGCCGCCGCAAGTCATGCCCTCGACGTCCAGCTCGGTGGTCTCGGGCGTAATGGGATGGGACAGGTCGTTCATCATGTTTACCGGTCGGAAGCGGCCGAAGCCGACAATGGACGCAGTATCAAGCTTCCCATCATGGGAAGGTCAAGCGCTTTCTCGACGATGATTCCGACCTCGCGCGACCGACGACGTTTCGGCGTGCAAGCGATCCCGCCCCGAAAACCGTGCGACGGCCGCCCACAGCGAAACGGCCGGCCGAAGCGGGCCGCGACTTATCACCGGGCTGCCCCGGGTACCGTCAGAACTTCCAGAAATAACCACCCGGCGACGGGGGCCCGAACACCTGGCACTGGCTGTCGCTCGCGCTCAGCACCAGCGAATCGCCGAGCGTGGTGCCGGCCGCCACGGAGTAATGAAACACCTTCTGCGCCGAACTCAGGGCGTTCACATAGACGATGAAGGTGGCGGCGGCGCTGGATTTCGTATTGTCGAAGCTCAGCGCGATCGAGGTGCCGGACTTGCGGGCCGTGACCACGGCCTGGTAAGGCAGCGGGCAGGCGCCGCGCGACTTGGCGGGCACGCCCGGCGAGAAGGTATCGCCGTCCGAATACGGATAAGGCGCGTAGCTCGAGTTCGGCCCGTTGCTCGGCTCGGTGATCGACCAGTGCAGCACGTCCGAGTCGCTCGGCGTGTTGACGGGCGCCGCCAGGTTCAGCGTCTCGGTGAGATCGCCGCACACGGCGCGGCGCCAGGCCGAGATGTTCGGGCATTGCACCTTGCCGGCGGGATAACCGCGCGCGGTGAGCCAGGTCTCGAGGAAGCGGATCACCGAGGTGTGGTCCGAGAGCCGCGAGGACACGCGCCCGCCCTTGCTCCATGGCGACACCACCATCATCGGCACGCGCGGCCCGAGCCCGATCGGGGTCGACTGGTAGGTTTCGTCGCCGAGATCGATCGGCGCGCCGGCGGCGGTCTGCAGGTTGTGCTTGCCGTAGCCGTCGAGCGGCGGGATCGGCGGCGGCACGTGGTCGAAGTAGCCGTCGTTCTCGTCATAGGTGATGAAGATCGCGCACTTGCTCCACACGTCCTTGCTGCCGATCACCGTGTTGATCACGCGCTCGGCGAAGGATTCGCCGTCGCTCGAGAGCGCGGTCGGGTGCTCGCAATAGGTATAGGGCGCGACGATCCACGAGACGGCCGGGAAGCTGCTCTTGCCGTTCGCGTCCTTGGCCGCCAGGTCGGCCTGCAGCGCGGCGATCAGGCCGTTGGCCGATTGCGCGTCGTTGTCGCCGGACTTGCCGCCGTAGCTGCGCGCCCGCGCGATCTTGTCGGCATCGCCGCCGCGCCGGAACGGGTTGAAGTAGGCCAGCGCGTTGTCGCCGTAATTGCCGTAGCCCTGGTACACCTTCCAGTTCACCTGGTTGTCCTCGAGCACGTCGGCATAGGTCTTCCAGTCCCAGCCGTTCTGCTGGCCCCTGTCGTTGGCCGGATCCGAGGTGACGTTGCTCTCCCACAGGTCGTCGTTCTCGACGATGTAGTGCGTCCAGGACGAATTGGTGATCGTGCCGGCGCCCGAGGTGCCGGTCCACAGGTAGCGGCGGTTCGGGTTGGTCGGGCCGAACAGCGAGCAGTGATAGGCGTCGCAGACCGTGAAGGCATTGGCGAGCGCGTAGTAGAAGGGCAGGTCGGCGGGCTTCAGGTAGCCCATGCTCCAGTAGCCCTTCTTCTGGATCCAGGCGTTCCAGTTGGCCCAGGTGCTTTGCGAGCCCTTCCAGTCGTGATTGAGATTGACGCCCTGGTAATTGACGGGGCTGCCGGTGCCGGGATTGAGCGGATAGGGCATCACGTTGGCCACCAGCTTGCCGGAGGGATTGCGCGCGGCGTAGCTGCCCGTGCCGTTGTTCGGCTGGTACCAGATCGTCTGGCCGCTCGGCAGCGGCGCCGGATGCGGATCGGAGAGGCCGCGCACGCCCGGCAGCATGCCGAAGTAATGGTCGAACGAGCGGTTCTCCTGCATGAAGATGATCACGTGCTCGATGTCGGCGAGCTTGCCCGGCGGCGTGGTCTGGGCGAGCGCGTTGCGGATCGCGGGGGGCAGGACCGACGCCATGCCGGCGGCGGCCAGCGTGTGGGTTCCCAGTTTCAGAAAATCGCGGCGTTTGTTCGATGTCATTGGATGCCTCGTTTGTTTATGGGGTGACAGGCACGATGGCGCCGCCCGGCCAGTCGACGGCGCCCAGCACGATAACCGCGAAAGATGAAACGAAAATGGCAACGCGATCTCGCCAACGCAGCATGAAAAATCAAAAAGCCGAGGGGCTGATGGAATTCGACGGATTTATGTCAGCGAGCGACAAAAATCGATGATTTCACGGGGGAATTCAGCGAAAGAGGCGGGGCGAGGCTTGGCGAAATGCTTAATTAAATATGTCGTTCATTTCGCGGAAGCAATAATGCGGATCGATTGCCGATTTCAGGAAATTCGGATTGAATCTCTTCGGTGATCAATTGCCGGTAATTCGAAACTCCACGTTGAAGCATTCGGGAGATGCATCGAGCGATGCGATCCCCCGAACCACGAGCGGCAGGAGGCAGGGCCGGCTGGCTGCCGGCTAGCCGAACAGCGCCTCGAGACGCAGTTGATGCGAGCGGCCGATCCAGACCGCGCAATCGCGATGGTCGCGCAGCGCATCGCCGGTGTTCGGATGGACGAACACGTCGAGTGCGCCGTGGTTGAGCGCGAGCCAGCCGAGCACGGGCGTGAGCTGGCTACCGTCGAAGGCGAGCTGGTACGACCACATCGGATGCGGGCCGACCGGGCGTTCGTGGAAACGGCCGAGCTGCACGCGAGCGCCGAGCTGCTCGTCGATCACCTGGCGCAGCGCCCAGGCGGCGTCACGGCTGTCGGCGTCGAAGTAGACGTGAGCGTGCCAGCTATCGATGCTGGCGGGGTCGAGTAGGGTCATGAAGGGAGAACGGGATATCGGGAAGGGCGAGCGATCATTGTGCGCGATTTCGGCCGGGGCTTGCTTGGCGTGGCGCCGCTTGCCCGGCGAGGTGTCCTGTGGAAAAGGTTCCGGATCGAGGCGGGGCGCTGGATCCGGTCCCATCGTGGCGAATCTCACGCATGTGAATAACTCAACAATGGCGCAATATTTTGCCGTATTGCTGCGCGCGGAGATTCAATGTGGTTTCCGGCATCGAGAGCTGTGCATGCCCACTGTTTTTGTTCCGACGCGCGCGGTACGATGCACGCCGTTCGAGGAATCGAATGCAGCCCGTCACACGCTACGAGGAAGACCCGCGCGTCCGGCTGCCGCTCAACATGCGCAGCCAGGCTGCGCCGCGCGCCAACACCAATGACAATCTTTCGCCAACTTCCCGTCGCCCGGCTGACCTTCGGCGCGACGGCCGCCGTGTTCGTCCTGCTGGCCGGCTGCGCGTCGCCGCAGCAGCCGCCCGATGTCGTCGCCCGCAAGACGGGCTGGATGCGCAGCGAGGTCGCCGACTCCTACCTGTATGCCTACCCGCTGGTGATGATGGAGGTGGCGCGCCAGGCCGCCACCGATCCTGGCGCTGCCGGTCCCGGCCAGGCGAGCGCCAATACGCTGCGCATCGACGCTTCGTTGCCGCCCGCCGGCGCCGTCAATCCGCCGCTGCCGGGCATCGACACGCTCGACGCGAGCGGCTGGCTCGATGTCGGCACCGAACCGCTGATCCTTTCCCTGCCCGATACGCGCGGCCGTTACCTCGACGCGCGCGTGCTCGACATGTGGACCAACGTGGTCTGGTCGACGGGCGCCGAGGCCAATCCGCGTAATGGAAGCAGCCGGGCGCAAACGATTGCGCTGGTCGGGCCGGGCTTCCAGGGCACGCTGCCGGCTGGCGTCAAGCGCGTCGACCTGCCGGCGCGCCACGCCTGGCTCGGTGTGCGCGTGCGCAGCGGCGGCGGCGGGCGCGAGCTGGCCGAGGCGCGGCGCTGGCAGCGCGCGGTTCGGCTGGTGCCCTTGTCGGCCTGGAGCGCGCGTCCGGCGCGCGGCGCGGCCGCGGCGGGGGCTGCCGCGGCCGACGCGAACGCGGACAACGGCGCGGCCACCTCGGCAAGCGCCGCTGCCCGCGTCGCCGCGCTCGATGCCAAGGCCTTCTTCTCGCGCTTCGCCGGCGCCTTGCCCGACAATCCGCCGCCGCAGCCCGATCCGCACGTCGACCAGGTGCTCGACGAGATCGGCGTGAAGGCCGGCGTCGATCCCGACTGGAGCGGCGAGCGGCTCGCCGCCGCCGCGCGCGGGGTGGAGGATGCGCGTGCACGGCTGACCACGCCGCCGTCGAACCTGTTCGCGGCGGACGGCTGGCGCTGGCTCGGCGGCGATGCCGGCCGCTACGGGCAGGACTACACGCTGCGCGCCTACGCGGCGGCGACGCATTTCGGCGCCGGCACGCGCGACGACGACACGGTGGCGATCGTGGCCGCCGACGGCGATGGCGAGGCGCTGAACGGCGGGCGTCGCTACGTGCTGCATTTCGCGGCGCGCGAACTGCCGCCGGTGCGTGCGTTCTGGTCGCTCACGCCTTATACGGCGGACGGCGCGCTGCCCGATCCGGGCCGTGGCCGGCGCGCGATCGGCAGCTTCGACCGGTTGCAGCGCAATCGCGACGGCTCGGTCGACATCGTCGTATCGGCCAGCTCGCCGGGCCGCGCTCGCGCGGCCAACTGGCTGCCCGCGCCGCGCGCCGATTTCCAGTTGGCGCTGCGTCTCTATGCGCCCAAGCCCGAGGCGACCGACGGCTCCTGGCAGCCGCCGCCGCTGGTGCGCCAGTAAATGGGCGGCTAATGCATAAGTGAGCGGTTGCTATCGAAAGCAATCAGACGGCGCCTTCGGGCGCCGTTTTCGTTTGGGGCGGGGTGTGTCGGAGGGTTTGGTTCTCCCAAGCCTTGCTGGACAGAGGGATTCGAGACAATCGACCCCAATTTCTCCCTCCATATTTCTTTCGGCAATGTCTGTAATCACAAACACAATAAAGATTGTGACCGGGATTGCAGACTTGACATCGTTCATCGCAAACCTACGCGAATGGATGACGTGCTTCGAAGAGCATGGCGCCGACAAAAAGCTCCTTGACCAGCTATCACGAGCCTTTCGCGACATCAGCGACATCGCTTCGCCGGGGCTCGAGGCTGAAATACGCAGAGGGACGTAAGGGCAAGGCGTGCATTGCCGCTCCCGGCGTCGCCAAATACAGCTGGCAAAAGGGTATTGCCTATGTGCAGGCACGAATCGGACGATGTCCCGCCCTGTCATGAAAAGTGAGCAGGCGCTTTCCGTATAATCCACGACTGGCGAGCATCGACCCGCTTTGAAGGTGCGACGGGCAGGCCGCCCGGCAGCACCATCGCGAGATGCGTCGTCGCGGCTGGCGATCGCCCACGAGGCGACATCGCCCATGCCCGCCGAGCGCCTATACTTCGGAAAGCCGGGCTTTCCGTCCCGATTTTGCAGACGACGTTCGTCGTCCTCTCAACGGCACCTCAGCATGGCCAGCATCCAGAAAAATCAACCTGAGAACTCCCGTCCGTCCGTCGGCAAGCGGCTCGGCGACGTGGCCCGATCGCGCCGCACCAGGCGCGTCGCGCTCGGCATCCTCATTTTCCTGGTCGTGTTCGGCCTGCTCGGTTTCTTCGCGGCGCCGCCGCTGATCCGCCATATCGCCGAGCAGCAGTTGAGCCGCCAGCTCGACCGCCCCGCCACGATCGCGCGGATCGCGCTGAACCCCTACACGCTGCGGCTCGAGGCCGACGGCGTTCATATCGGCGAGCGCGGCGGGCAAGGCCCCTTCGTCGACATCGGCAAGCTGACCGTGCGGCCGGCCTGGAGCTCGCTGCTGCGCGGCGCGCCGATCGTCGACGAGGTGCGCATCGACGCGCCGCGCTTCCACATCGTCCGCTACGACGCGCAGCGCTTCAATTTCACCGACCTGATCGAGAAGTTCTCGAAGCCCTCGCAGCCGTCCTCCTCGGGGCCGACGCGCTTCTCGGTGTCGAACATCCAGGTCACCGACGGCCGGATCGACTTCGACGATCGCCTGCTCGGCGCCCGGCACGTGGTCGATCAATGGGCGCTCGGCGTGCCCTTCGTCGCCACCCTGCCCTCGAAGACCGACATCTTCGTGCAGCCGACTCTGAAGCTGCGCCTCGACGGCAGCCCGATCGCGATCACCGGCAAGACCAAGCCCTTCTCGCAGACGCGCGAATCGGAGATCAACCTGAAGTTCGACGGGCTCGATGTGCCCAAGCTGCTGTCCTACGCGCCGGCCAGGCTGCCGGTCCAGATGAGTTCCGGCAGGCTGTCGAGCGACCTGGTGCTGCGCTTCTCGATCGACGGCGAGACGCCCGCGCTGCGCGTGTCGGGCACGGTCGACCTGGCCGACGCGAATCTCAGCGACGCGGCGAACCATCCGCTGTTCGCGGCGCGTGCCGTGCATGTGGCGGCGGGCTCGCTCGAACCGCTGCGGCAGGTGCTGCATTTCGACGAGATCCGCGTCGACGCGCCGGTGCTCACGCTCACGCGCGATGCGGCCGGCGTGCTGAACGTGCAGAAGCTGGCGGCGGCCCAGGGCGGCGCGAAGGCGGCGCCCGCCGCGGCCTCGTCGCCGGCGGCCGTCACGGCAGCCGCGTCGGCACCGGCAGGGGCGGCGAGCGGCGCGAGCGCAAGCACGCAGGCCCAGGCCAAGCCGGCCGCCGAGGACGCCAAGCTGCAGCCGCTCGACCTGACGATCGCCCGCCTCGCGATCGACGACGGCACCATCCACATCAGCGACGCCTCGGTGGTCCCGGCCGCCGACCTCACGCTCGCCAAGCTGAAGACCACGCTGTCCGGCTTCACCCTGCAAGGCCGGCAGCCGGCCAAGTTCTGGATCTCGACCCAACTCGCCCAGGGCGGCGCGCTGAACGCGGCCGGCGCCGTCAGCCTGGCCCAGCAGCAGGTGGGCGGCCATCTGGGTATCGACGGCTTCGCGCTGCCGGCGATCGCGCCGTACCTGGCCGGGGCGAGCTCGGCGAAGCTGCTCGACGGCAGGCTCGGCGCCTCGATCGACGCCTTCGCGGATTGGTCGAAGCCGGAGCTGGCGGCCAATGTCGGCCCCAGCAGCCTGACGCTCGATGCGCTGAAGATCGGCGCGCCTTACGCGAAGGCGCCGGTGCTGGCCTTGTCGAGGGCCGACGTGAAGCTCTCGCGCATCGATCTCGGCGCGCGCACGGCCGAGGTGGCGAGCGTGGCCGTCAACGGCCTGGACGTCGACGCGGCGCGCCTGAAGAACGGCGAGATCGACCTGGCCGCGCTGGCCGAGCCGGCGGCATCCGCGCGCGGCGCGCGTCGCGAGCCGGCGGAGAAAACCGCCGCCGAATCGGCTGCAAAGCCGGCCGCGAAGCTGGCCACAAAGCCGGCCAACGGCAAGACCGCCGCGGCCGCGCCCTGGCATTACCGGATCGGCGAGCTGAGCCTGGCCGGCGCCAAGGCCAGCTTCACCGACCTGTCCACGCCGCGCCCCGTGAAGCTGGCGTTCGCGCCGCTCGACGTGAAGGTCGGCCCGCTCACCGACGATCTGTCCAAGCCGCTGCCGGTCTCGCTGCGCACCACGCTGAACCGCAAGGGCAGCTTCGCGGTGGCGGGCGAGGTGACGGCCACGCCGCTCGACGCGAAGCTGCGCATCGACGGCAACCGGCTCGACGCGGCCGCCTTCGAGCCGTATTTCGGCGGCGCGCTCAATGCCACCATCGCCAGCGCGCTGCTCAACGCGAAGGGCAACCTGGCGGTGTCGCAGGCGAAGGCGGCGACCAAGGCCTCGTATCGCGGCGATCTCGCCGTGGTGGACGTAAGGATGCTCGACAAGGCCAGTTCGGACCCGTTCGCGGGCTGGCGTTCGCTGGCGCTGTCGAACCTGAAGGCGAACTACGACAGCGAGCGCGGCACCGATGTCGACGCTTCGCGCGTGACCTTCTCCGGCTTCTACGGCCGCGTGTTGCTCGACGCGCAGGGGCGCCTGAACCTCAACGACGTGGTGGCCAAGCAGAGCGGCCCGGCGCAATCGCTCACGCGCGACGCGAGCGGCGCCGAACCGGTGCCCTTGTCGCCGACGGCCGCGGCCGTCGCGGCGGCGAGCGCGCATCCGGCCTCGGGCGCTTCGGCGGCCGCCGCCACC
>NZ_VWWK01000091.1:0-28036 GCF_011753035.1 Burkholderia sp. Ax-1720
CCTCTTCCACCGCGATCTCATCGAACGGGTTCATCGACATCTTCACGTTCGCGATATCGACGCCCGTTCCGTCCGACTTCACGCGAACCTTCACGTTGTAGTCGACCACTCTCTTTACCGGCACCAGAATCTTCAATGCATGCTCCTTCCCAGCCCAGGCTGGCTTGTATTGAACCGGCCCATTACACGTGGATTCGGCGGTTTCGACCACTACCAATTAGCTTTGCCGGTCATAGCATGGGCCTATTGGCCGGGCACGCGAATTGCCCCCTGGCGCCGCCCAACACCGCCGATGAAGCTTTCATGTCGATTGGCTGACGGCAGCGACAGGTCCGGCGCCGTTCGCCGGGAAAATTGCAACCATCCATGACGAAGCTCGCATCGACGCCCAAAACGATGCAACACTACGCATCGCCTTGTATTCCATGGCCGGCACGCCGCATGCGCGCCGGCCGTCGCGTTCCCTCTTCCGTTCCGGCGCCGGCCATGCCTCGCGGCACGGCCGGCGCGCGTCACTCCCATGAGGTGTCCGTCACATGCGAACCCGAAGCGCATCGTCCGACCTGTTGTTCTTCCTGAGGTCGTGGTTCGAGAACCCGATGAACGTGGCCGCGATCGCGCCCTCCGGCGAGCCGCTGAGCCGCCTGATCACGCGCGACATCACCGGCATCGACGGCCCCGTGCTGGAACTGGGCGCCGGCACCGGCGTGTTCACGCGGGCCCTGCTGCAGCGCGGCCTGGCCCAGCGCGACCTGATCCTGGTGGACAACAGCGAGCGCTTCGGCAGCCTGCTGGCCGAGCGCTTCCCCGATGCGAAGATCGTGATCGGCGACGCGGCCGCGCTGGCACCGCTCGGCGTGGCGCTGCCGCAATCGGTCGGCGCGGTGGTCAGCGGCCTGCCGCTGCTGTCGATGCCCAGGCCGAAAGTGGCGGCGATTCTCGAAGGCGCGTTCCACTACCTGCGCGAGGATGGCGCCTTCCATCAGTTCACCTACGGGTATCGCTGCCCGATCCCGCGCCGCACGCTCGACGCGCTGGGCCTGAAGGCCAGTTGCGTGGGCCGCGTGATCCGCAACCTGCCGCCGGCCGCCGTCTACCGCATCACGCGCAAATGAACGACCGGGGCGCCGCCCCGCAGCACCCTGGGCTTCAGGAAATCGCCTTGCCGCAATCCGCCGCGACCACGCCCGTGTAGCGACGGTCGGGATGCAGGCGCGCGTAGTGGCAGCGGCGCATCGAGATGAACCTGCGGTATTCCGGGGGCGAGGGATAGGTCTGCTTCTCGTCGGCCGCGCTGACGCCGCGCAGCCAGGCATCCACCAGTTGCGCCTGCACTTGGTCGCGCGCGGCGGCCGGTGCCGACAATCGAGACAATTGCGCATCCGAAGCGTGGACAAAATTGGCCGCGGCGGCCAGCAGCGGCACCATGGCCGCGCCGATCAGGAATTTCTTCATCGGGAATCCTCGATATGCGAGGCGGCCCGGCGCACGACCGCCCCTCGGCCGCATCGATATCGGCCGATAGGGGAATTCGTCACCTCCGTGAGCGGAGATCGACACGAGACGATCGGCGCGCCTGCTGGACCGATCGGGCACCAGCCTAACGAAGCGCCGGGCTCGTCGTCTGAAGAATGGGGGACGTGAAAATGAAGATTTCTTTTGATGACGGCTTGCCGTCGGGCTGTTACGCCTGCCCGCGGCAGCCTGCATCGCGTCGCGCCAGGTGCCGCGCCCTTGCGGCGCGGCGGCGGGGATGAGCGGCGGGACGCGCTCGCGCCCCGCCGAGGCGCATCAGTTCGCGCCGATGCCCGAGGACACCTTCCAGATATCGACGTTGCCGTCCTGCGCATGACGGTCGATCTCGGCCAGTTCCTCGGCCGTGAACGAGAGCTGCTTGACCGCATCGAGCGAATCGTCGAGCTGGGCGACCGTGCGCGCGCCGATCAGCGTCGAGGACACGCGAGCATCGCGCAGCGTCCAGGCGATCGCCATCTGCGCGAGCGTCTGGCCACGGCGTTCGGCGATCGCGTTCAGCGCACGGATCCGCTCCAGGTTCTGCTCGCTCAGCATGCCCGCGTTCATCGAGCCGCTGCGCGCGACACGCGCGTCGGCCGGCACCTCCTTCAGGTACTTCGAGCTGAGCAGCCCCTGCGCGAGCGGCGAGAAGCCGATGCAGCCCACGCCGAGTTCGTCGAGCGTCTGCAGCAGGCCGTGCTCGATGCCGCGGTTCAGCATCGAATAGTTCGGCTGGTGGATGAACAGCGGCACGCCTTCCGATGCGAGGATCTGGGCGGCCTGGCGCGTCAGTTCCGGCGAATACGAGGAGATCCCGACGTAGAGCGCCTTGCCCTGCTTGTGCAGTTGCACCAGCGCGCCCATGGTTTCGTCCAGCGGCGTATCCGGATCGACGCGGTGCGAATAGAACACGTCGACGTAATCGAGCTTCATGCGGCGCAGGCTCTGCTCGCAGCTCGCGATCAGGTGCTTGCGCGTGCCGGTCGGGCCGCCGTAGGGGCCGGGCCACATCGCCCAGCCGGCCTTGGTCGAGATCACCAGTTCGTCGCGATACGGCTTGAAGTCGGCGGCGAGCCAGCGTGCGAAGTTTTCCTCGGCGGAGCCGGCGGGCGGGCCGTAGTTGTTGGCCAGATCGAAGTGCGTGACGCCGCGATCGAAGGCGCGGCGCAGGATCGCGCGGCCCGTCTCGAACACGTCCACGCCGCCGAAGTTCTGCCAGAGACCGAGCGAGATCGCCGGCAGCACCATCCCGCTGCGGCCGACCCTGCGGTAGGGCATGGCGTCGTTGTAGCGATTCGAATCAGCCAGATACTGCGTCATGGATGTCTCTCCTGAACCGTTGAAGGCACTTGCGAAAACGGCGAGTGTAGAGGCCTTCGTCGCCGGCGGGAAATTGATTGTGGAGATTGCATCCATCTATTTCCGGAATAGATCGACCGCGCGAACGCGCCCGGATCAGATTGGACAGGCCGGATTCTGCACCAGAAACAGGGCGAGCGGCACGGAACGCAAGAATCGCTATCGACTCAAGCAAACGGCGGCGGCTTGGAGGCGAACACCGCCCACGCGATACTGGCGCATCCCGCTGCGCCTGCCCTGCTGCATCGACCCACGAGGAGGCGCCGTCGTTCGTCCCTCCCTGCGCCCTTTCCATGTCGAAGACCCTGACCGTCATCGTTTCGAATTCCATCAGCGCCGACCTGAGCGTCTACCGCCTCGACCCCGATGCGCCCTCGATGCAGGCCGCCGGGCACCACCCGCTCGGCCCGCAACTCATGCCGCTGGCGATCGCATCCGATCGCTGCACGCTGTTCGCCGCGCTGCGCAGCACGCCGCCGGCCATCGCGCGATGCCGGCTCGATCCCGGCACCGGCCAGCTCGCGACCGACTACCGGCTCGACGTCGGCGCGGGCCACGTCTCGCTGGCGATCGATCGCGCCGGGCGCTTCCTGTTCGGCGCCTCCTACGGCAGCCACCAGTTGGTGGTGCACGCCATCGCCCGCCTCGACGAAGGCGATGCAAGCCCGCTGCAAACGCTCGAAGGCATTCGCAACGCCCATGCCGTGCTGGTCTCGCCCGACGACCGCCATGTCTACGTCACCTCGCTGGGCAGCGACGCCCTGCTCTGCTGCTCGCTCGATGCGGAACGCGAGGCGCCGCTCGAGATCGTCGACACGCTGGCCTTCGACAAGGGCTTCGGCCCGCGCCACATGCGCTTCTCGCCCGACGGCGCCTGGCTCCACGTGCTCAGCGAGTTCCGCGCTACGGTAGCCGTGTTCCGGCGCGACCCGCGCACCGGCAGGCTCAGCCGCCACCACGTCACGACGCGCCCGCCCGAACTCGCGGCGATGCGCGACGGCCAGGCCCGGCCGCCCGCCACCGAGCCGCAACCCGATCCCGCCACGCTGGCCGGCGCGATCTGGGCGGCCGACCTGCAGGTGCGCCCCGACGGCCGTTTCGTCTATCTGTCGGAGCGCACCACCAGCCGGCTGTTCGTATTGCGCGTGGAGGCCGACGGCACGCTCGCGCATGCGGGCGCCGTGTCGACCGAAACGCAGCCGCGCGGCTTCGCGATCGATCCGGGCGGGCGCTGTCTGGTCGCCTGCGGCGAGCATTCGCCCCAGGTATCGCTCTACCTGATCGATGCCGCCTCGGGCCTGCCGGCCCTGCATTCGCGCCATCCCGGCGGCCAAGGCGCGAACTGGGTGGAGATCGTCGCGGGCGGGGCCTGACGCAAGCGGGCAGGCCGGGGCAAGCCCGGTGCCCGCCCGCTCACAGGCCGCGCTTGTACGCCTCGTAACGCGCCTTGTTCTCCTCGTTCGGCGGATAGAGTCCCGGCAGCGAGGCGCCGTTGCGCACCTGCTCGATGATCCAGCCTTCCAGCCGCTCCTGCTCCACCGCGGCCGCCGTGATCTCGTCGACCAGCGCGGCCGGGATCACCACCGCGCCGTCGGCATCGACGACGATCAGGTCGTTCGGGAACACGGCCACGCCGCCGCAACCGATCGGCTCCTGCCAGTTCACGAAGGTCAGGCCCGCCACCGAGGGCGGCGCCGCCACGCCGCTGCACCATACCGGCAGTTGCGTGTCGAGCACGCCGGCCACGTCGCGCACCACGCCGTCGGTGATCAGCGCGGCCACGCCGCGTTGCTGCATGCGCTGGCAGAGGATGTCGCCGAAGATGCCGGCGTCGCGGATCCCCATCGCGTCGACCACCGCGATGCAGCCGCCCGGCATGGCCTCGATCGCCGCGCGCGTCGAGCGCGGCGAGGACCAGGATTCCGGCGTGGCGAGATCCTCGCGCGCCGGCACGAAACGTAGCGTGAAGGCACGGCCGACCAGGCGCGGCTGGCCCTCGCGCAAGGGCTGCGCGCCGCGAATCCAGACATTGCGCAGGCCCTTCTTCAGCAGCAGGGTGGTGAGGGTGGCGGTCGTCACGGACGACAGCGTGTCGATGATGCCTTGCTCGTCTGCCATGGCAGCTCCTTGCAGCGAGGCCGCGCCGTCTCGCGACGCGCGGCCCCGGGTTCGATCGGGAATCGGGACTCAGATGCTGGCGACCAGGCCGCCGTCGATGCGCACCACCGAGCCCGTCACATAGGCCGCGCGCGTGCTGGCCAGGAAGGTGACGACGTCGGCGTACTCGGCCGGCTCGCCGTAGCGGCCCAGCGGAATCGAGGCGGTGCTCTCGGCGCTCACCTGCTCCACCGGCCGCCCTTCGCGGCGCGCCTTGGCCTCGTCGAGGAAGCGGATCCGGTCGGTGGCGATGCGCCCCGGCACCACGATATTGGCCGTGATGCCGTCGCGCGCGACCTCGCGCGCCAGCGTCTTCGACCAGCCCAGCAGCGAGGCGCGCAGCGCATTGGACATGCCGAGGTTCGGGATCGGCGCGATCACGCCCGAGGAGGCGCTGGTGATCACGCGGCCCCAGCGGCGCTCGCGCATGCCGGGCAGCACCCGATCGGTAATCGCGATCACCGACAGCACCATCGACTCGAAATACTTGCGCCAGGCATCGCTCGGCTGGCCCGAGGCCGGCGTCGGCGGCGGGCCGCCGGTATTGTTGACGAGCACGTCGACGCCGCCGAAGCGCGCCTCGATCGCCGCCACGTGGCGCTCGATCGAGGCCAGGTCGGACAGGTCCCAGTGCAGCGCGAGCACCTCGGCGCCCATCGCCTCGACCGCCTGCTTCGATGCCTGCAAGGCCGCCTCGTCGAGATCGGCCAGCACCAGCCTGGCGCCTTCCCCGGCCAGCGCCGTCGCGATCGCGCGGCCGAGGCCGCCGCCGCCGCCCATCACGAGCGCGGTCTTCGTGTTCAAACCCAGATCCATGTGCTTGCGTTCTCCCGGCCCTCGGGCCATGTGGTGGATAACAAAGATGCCTGCCGCGCCGCCGGCTCAATCAACCTGGTCGGGATCGCCCGTGTACTCGACGCGGCAGCCGAAGCCGCCATGGAACAGCGCCTCGAGTTCGTCCTCGGCGGCCGAGCCGGCGAGAATCCCGGCCGCGTGGCGCTCGGCATCGTCCTCGGGCCGGTAGCCGAGCCAGCGCGCATTGGCGTTGTCCCAGCGGTTGCGCGCGTTGTCCGACACGCCGTACACGACCACGAAGTGATAATCCGGATGGTCGATCGCGCGGCGCACCAGTTGCACCGTGTCGCGATGGCTGATCCAGGTGTAGAGATGGCGCGGCGCGCTGGGCCGGTCGTCGGGGCGGAACGAGCCGATTCGCAGGCAGGCCACCGAGAGCCCGTGCTTGTCGGCATAGAGGCGCCCGAGCGCCTCGCCGAACACCTTGGACACGCCGTAGCGGCTGTCGGGCCGCGGCTGGACCTGGTCGTCGATCATGCGATCGCGCCGATGGAAACCCACCGCGTGGTTCGAGCTCGCGAAGATCAGGCGCTTCACGCCGGCCAGCCGCGCCGCCTCGAACACGTTGTAGCAGCCCTCGATGTTCATGCGGCGGATCCGCTCCCAACTGTCCTCGTCGGGAATCCCCGCCAGGTGCACCACGCAGTCGATGCCGTCCATCGCGCGCAGCAGCGCATCGGGATCGTTGATGTCGACCGTGACGACCTGCTCGCCCTCGCGCGCCGGCTGCTGCTCGGCGATATCGGCCAGCCGCAGCAGCGGATAGGCCCCGCGCAGCCCCTCGCGCAGCACGCGGCCGATCTGCCCCGCCGCGCCCGTGATCAATACCTTGCTCATGTTCCCGTTCCTCTCAGCTCATGATGCCGATCTGCCAGGGCACGAACTCGTGATCGCCCAGGCCCAGGGTCTCGCTGCGCGTGCGCTGCCCGGAGGCGGTCGCCAGCAGCGCGTCGAAGATCTCGCGCGCGCAGCTCTCGATGGTGGCCGTGCCGTCGAGGATGCCGCCGCAATTGAGGTCCATGTCCTCCTGCAGCCGCCGATACATCGGCGTATTGGTGGCCAGCTTCAGCGAGGGCACCGGTTTCGCGCCGAACATCGAGCCGCGCCCGGTGGTGAAGGCGATCAGGTTCGCGCCGCCGGCGATCTGCCCGGTGGCCGAGACCGGATCGAAACCCGGCGTGTCCATGAACACCAGGCCGCGCGCGCGGACCGGCTCGGCATAGCGATAGACCGCCATCAAGGGGCCGGTGCCGCCCTTCATCGAGGAGCCGATCGACTTCTCGAAGATATTGGCGAGACCGCCGACCTGGTTGCCGGGGCTGACCTTGCCGTTGATCTGCACGTCGCGGCCCACCGAGTAACTGTCCTTCCACCAGCGGATCCGCTCCACCAGTTGCTCGCCCACCTCGCGGCTCACCGCGCGGCGCGTGAGCGTGTGCTCGACGCCGTAGATCTCGGGCGTCTCGGACAGGATCGCGGTGCCGCCGTGCCTGGCCAGCAGGTCGACCGCGGCGCCCAGCGCCGGGTTGGCCGTGATCGAGGAAAACCCGTCCGAGCCGCCGCATTGCAGGCCGACGCGCAGCTCGCTGGCCGGCACTGCCGTGCGCGCGACGCGGTTCGCCTCCGGCAGCAGCGCCGCCACGGCTGCGATGCCCGATTCGATGGTGGCGCGCGTGCCGCCGTTCTCCTGCATCACGAAGGTATGCAGGCGCGCGTTCGGCTGCAGGCCTTCCTGCTCCAGCAGGCCGCCGAGCTGGTTGCGCTCGCAACCGAGCCCGACGATCACGGCCGCGGCCAGGTTGGCATGACGCGCATAACCGGCCATGGTGCGCCTGAGCAGGGCCATCGGCTCGCCGCTCATCTCCATGCCGCAGCCGATGCCGTGCGTGAAGGCCACCACGCCGTCCACGTTCGGGTAGTCGGCCAGCCGCTCCGGCGTGAAGTGCGCGGCGATCCGGTGCGCCACGGTGGCCGAGCAATTGACGGTGGCCAGCACGCCGATGTAGTTGCGCGTGCCGACCTCCCCGTTCTCGCGCACGATGCCCATGAAGCTGGCGCGCTCGGCCTTGGGCACCGGCTCGACGGCGCGGTAGTCGGCGCCGAAGGCATAGTCGCGATCGAACTCGCGAAACGTCAGGTTGTGGCTGTGCACCAGGGTGCCGGCCGCGATCTCGCCGGCGGCGAAGCCGATCACCACGTTGTACTTGCGGATCGGCTCGCCCTCGCGAATGCTGCGCGCGGCGATCTTGTAGCCTGCCGGCACCTGGCTGCGGCAGGCCACGTCGCCGATCGGCAGCGGCGTGCCGATGCCGATGTCGATGCGCGCGATGACGACATTGTCGTCGGGATGCAGCCGGATCACGGGGCCGGCCATGGTCTTGCCCGAGGTGGAAATCATGGTCTCGATCGATGACGAGGATTGGGTTCGCAGCGTGCTTGGCGAAGGCTCAGTGAATCCGCGTCCAGCGCCCGTACTTCGCGACCTCGCGCTCGTCGAAGCCGAAGCCGAGCCCCGGTGTCTGGTGCAGGATCACGCGGCCGTCGCGCTGCGTGAGCTGGGTATCCACCAGACGGCGGAAGTTCAGCACCTGGTCGTCGGGGAAGAACTCCACGTAGCGCGCGTTCGGCGTGGCCGCCACCAGCGGCGCGTGCAGGTCGTGGAACCAGTGCGGGCACATCTGCACGCCATGGCTGGCCGCGGTGGCCGCGATGCGCCGCCATTCGCTGATGCCCCCGCACACGGCCGCGTCGGTCTGCAGGATCGCGGCCGCGCCCGCCTCCAGCAGCGCCTTGTGATACCAGCGTCCGTAGCCGATCTCGCCGGTCACCACCGGGATCCGCGTGGCGCCGGCCAGGCGCGCGTGGTTGTCGATGTCGTCGGGCGAGAACGGCTCCTCGACGAAATAAGGATCGTAGGGCTCGAGCCGGTTCAGGTACTGCAGTGCCTGGGGCACGTCGGTCCAGCCGTTGTTGATGTCGAGCATCAGCTCGACGTCGGGGCCGATCGCCTCGCGCGCGGCCCGCACGCGCGCCTCTTCCTCGCGCGGCGAGAGCCGCCCGCACTTCATCTTCACGGCGCGGAACCCGGCCTCGACATAGGCGGCCATTTCCTCGCCGAGATGGCCGGGCGTCTTGCCCTCCAGGTAGTAGCCGCCGCTCGCGTAAGCCGGCACGGTGTCGAGCTGGTTGGCGCCAAGGTACTTGTGCAGCGGCAGGCCGTGGGTGCGCGCATTGAGGTCCCACAGCGCCGTGTCGAGGATGCTGATCGCCCGCATCACGGTGCCGGCGCGACCCTGCAGCAGCGCCTCGTCGTACATCGCCTGCCAGAGCCCCTCGCTCGCATAGGAATCCTTGCCGATCAGCAGCGGCGCGAGCAGTTGCTCGACGGCCGCGCCCAGCAGGCCGCCGGCCGCGCTGCCGACGTAGCAGAAGCCGATCCCCTCGACCCCATCGGTCGAGCGGACCTTCACCAGGCCATAGTGGCGAACCGCGACGGTTCGGGTGGCAAATGAGGTCACGCGGTCCAGCGGCACGGCCGCCGCGCACACCTCGATCGATTCGATCATCGGCATCTCGTCTCCTCCGTCGAAGGCGGCCCGGAATGGCCGCCTATCAGGGTTAATGTCATGAGGGTTAGTGTGATGGCGGCCGATAGTCAAAGGAAGTATCCTCTGGCTTCTTCAAAGCATAGAATTTTTATCGATGGACTCCCGCTACCTGCAGAGCTTCGTCTACGTGGTCGAACTCGGCTCGATCGCCGAAGCCGCTCGGCGCCTCGACCTGACGCCGGCCGCGGTGGCGCAGCGAGTCAAGATGCTGGAGCAGGAGCTGGGCGCGCAACTGGTGCGCCGCTCGGGCCGCACGGTGGCCACCACCGAGGCCGGCGAGCGGATCCTGGAACGCTCGCGCGCGATCCTTCACGATATCCGCGACCTGAAGTCGGACCTCGCCGACAGCGCCTCGCTGGCCGGGCAGCTCAGGCTCGGCGGGATGGCCACCATGATGACGGCCTTCATCCCCGGCGTGCTGGCCGAGCTGCTGGCGCGCCACCCCGGCATCGATTTCTACCTGGAGCCGGGCACCTCGCTCGACCTCTATCGCAAGGTGGTCAACGGCGACCTCGACGCGGCCCTGGTCGCGCATCCGCTGTTCAACATCCCCAAGAACTGCGACTGGCACACCTTCCGCGAGGAAGCGCTGGTGCTGCTCACGCCGGCGGCGATGCGCGTCACCGATCCGCATCGCACGCTGCGCAGCGAGCCCTTCATCCGCTACGACCGCAACGTGGTGGGCGGCCAGCTCGCCGACAGCTACCTGCGCCAGCACGGCATCCATACCAACCAGCGCTGCGAGCTCGACGGGCTGGCGGCGATCGCCGCGCTGGTCGATCGCAAGCTCGGCGTCTCGCTGGTGCCCGACTGGAACCTGCGGCCGCTGACCGAGCTGTCGCTGGCGAAGTGGTCGCTGCCGCATGCTTTCATGAAGCGCCAGGTCGGGTTGATCTGGAACCGCTCCTCGGCGCGCGTGCGACTGGTGCAGGCCTTTCTCGGCGTGGCCGCCGAACGCTCGACCGACTGAAACCGGCCAGGCCGGTCGGGCGCGGGTGGGCCGTCGCGCTTGCCCTCACTCCACCGAATGCGCGTGCGCGACGCGCATCGACATCACGTTGCGGATGCAGAGCACCATCGCCAGCGCGCCGGCGAAATCGATCAGGGCTCCGAACAGGAAGGCGCTGCTGTAGCCGCCGAAGTACTGGATCAGGAAGCCGGTCAGCGCGGGCCCGACGATGCCCGACAGGTTGCTCAGGAAGTGGATGAAGCCGCCCACCCCGCCTTGCCGGTGCAGCGGCAGGATCTCGTGCTGGATCGCCCAGATCGACTGGCAGGAGCCGGTCAGGAACAGCAGCGCCGCGCCGATCAGCGCCACCGCCGTGACCAGCGAGCTGGCCGAGGTGATCAGCAGCACCGCCACGCCCGACAGCGCGAGCGGGATGGTGGCCACCAGCTTGCGCGCGAGGATCGGGTCGTCCATCCGGCGGTAGATGAAGTCGCCCACCAGGCCGCCGCCGAAATAGCCGATCGCGCCGCAGATCCAGGGGATCGACGAGACCAGGCTCATCGACTTGAGGTCCAGGTGCCGCTCGGTGGTCAGGTAGCTCGGCAGCCAGGAGATGAACACGTACTGCGTGTAGTTGACCGCGAACAGCCCGGCGCCGAGCGCGAGCGTGCTGGGCCGGCGCAGGTAGCTGCCCAGCGTGGTGCCGGCCGGCTCGGCATTGCGCACCTCGGCGCTGGCGCGGCTGTCCTCGATCAGGCGCCGCTCGTCGTCGCCCACGCGGCGGTTGGCGGCCGGCTTCTCGGTCACCAGCCAGCGCCAGCAGGTGATCCACACCAGCCCGAGCACGCCGATCACCACGAAGGAGATGCGCCAGCCGAAAGCCAGCGCGACCAGCCCGATCACCGGCCCGGCGATCGCGTTGCCGAGCGTCTGCCCCGAGAAGGTGAAGCCGATCATGGTGGCCGCCTCGTGGCGCGGGAACCAGTTCGAGATGGTGCGATTGGTGTTCGAGCTCATCGGCCCTTCGCCGATGCCGAACAGCACGCGGTAGACCAGCAGCGAGACGAAGCCGGTGGCGGCCGCCGTCAGCGCGCAGAACAGCGACCAGACGGCCATCGCCCAGGTGAACACGCGCCGCGTGCCCCACTTGTCCGACAGGTAACCGCCGAGGAAGGAGAAGATCGAGTAGCCGACGAAGAACACGCTGAACACGATGCCTAGCTGCGAGGGCGAGAGGTCCAGCGACTTGCCGACCAGCGGCGCGACGATGCCGAGCGCGGCGCGGTCCATGTAGTTGATCGCGCCGGCCGCGAACAGCAGGCCGGCGACCACATAACGATACCTGCGGAAATTCATCGATGTCTCCATGGTTCGGTGTCGTGGCGGCGCGGGGCGGGCCCGGGCGCGCGACACGCGGCGCGGCGGTGCAGCGGTGCGGCTCGTGTCGGTCTGGAGTGTGATGGCGGGGCCGGCGCGCTGAAAGCAAGCACCGATTGATTCAAAAGATAAAAATTCTTTCGAGCTTGCCGCGCGAGCCGCGACGGCCGTGGCTTGCGGGGCGAGGCGGCCCGCGGGCGAGACGGGAACACGAGGGAAAATACCGAGGCGCCGCGCGCCTGGGCAAGCGGTCACGCGCGGCGCGGGCGTCGCCGGCTTGTCAGCGGGTGGTCAGCAGGCGGCCAGGAAGCCGGCGGCGAAGCGCGTCGCGCTGGCGGGACGGAAAGGCAGGAGCACGAAGCAGCGGCGCAAGGCGGAAGCGCGAGGCAAAGCCGGGCCGAAACCGCCCCCTCAGCCGCCCAAGCCCTCGCCCTGGGCGCGCAACGCCCCCGGCGGCTGCCCGATGGTGCGCTTGAAGGCACGGCTGAAGGCGGCCAGCGAGCCGTAGCCGAGCCGGTAGGACACCGCCTCGATCGGCTCGCGGTCGCGCGCGATCCATTGCGCGGCCAGCCGCATGCGCAGCTCGGTCAGGTAGCGCAGCGGCGTCATGCCGGTGGCGGCCAGGAAACGCTCGGCGAACACCGAGCGCGAATTGCCGGCCTCGGCGGCCAGCTCGGCGACGGTCCAGTTGCGGCCCGGCTCGCGATGCAGGGCCACCAGCGCGCGGCCCAGGCGCGGATCGCGCAGCGCCTGCACCCAGCCGGCCGCGTCGCCGCAGCCGCACTCCACCCAGCCGCGCACGATGAAGGCGGCCACCACGTCGGCCAGCCGCGCCAGCACCGCCGCGTAACCGGCGCGCTCCGAGCAGGACTCGCGCTCCATCGCGTCGAGCATCGCGCGCAGCTCCGGGTAGCGCTCGAGCAAGGTGCCCACGTGCATGATCCCGGGCATCGAGGCCACCAGCGGCTGCATGCCGCCCAGGTCCAGCTCCATGCAGCCGCAGAAGATCAGCACGTCGTCGCTGATCTCGCCCTTCTCGAGCCGGCCGCCGTGCATCGCGTTGATCGCTGCGATCGACTCGCAGATGCGCGTCGCGTCGAGATCGGCCAGCGAGGTGCAGCCCACCCCGGGCGCCGACAGCAGCGCATGCTCGCCGCCGCGCGGCATCAGCACCGCGTCGCCGGCCTTCAGCTCCATGAGCGCGCCGCCGCCCGCGTCGCTCCCGTCACGCAGCAGCATCGAGCCGCGCGCCACGAAGTAGAACACCCCGCACTCGGGCGGGTTCTGGAAGCGCAACCCGAACGGCGGCGCGACGTGGATCCGGCGGTACTGCACGCCCTTCAGGCGCATCCCCAGCAGCAGTTCGCTGACCAGATCGTGGGAATCGGGGTCGAATTTCGAAAGGTCGGGCATGATTTCCGGACGAACGATCAAGTTTTGCGGATTGTATGTCATAGACCGTCAGGCTGCCGGCCCGTAATCTGTGCGCCTGTCGTAAACCCTAACCGGAAGCCTCATCAAGAACATGGACATCGGCACCCCGACCTCCTCCGCGACCGTGATCCCGGTCGAACGCGCCTCCTGGAGCGCCGTCTACGCCCTGGCGCTGGGCGTGTTCGGGCTGGTCACCGCGGAATTCCTGCCCGCCAGCCTGCTCACGCCGCTGGCCGCCAGCCTCGGCATCACCGAGGGCACCGCCGGCCAGGCGGTGACCGTCACCGCCGCGGTGGCGCTGGTCACCAGCCTGCTGATCGCGGTCCTCACGCGCGGCATCGACCGGCGCCGCGTGCTGCTGACCTTCTCGGTGCTGCTCGTGATCTCCAACCTGCTGGTGGCCTCGGCCGGCAGCTTCCTGGCGATCCTGCTCGGCCGCGTGCTGCTCGGCATCGCGCTGGGCGGCTTCTGGACCATGTCGGCGGCCACCGCGATGCGGCTGGTGCCGGCCGCGATGGTGCCGCGCGCGCTGTCGATCATCTTCAGCGGGGTGGCCGTGGCGACCATCGCCGCCGCGCCGCTCGGCAGCTACTTCGGTCACCTGATCGGCTGGCGCAACGTGTTCTACGCGGCCGCCGCGATCGGCGCGCTGGCCCTGGCCGCGCAATTCGCCACCCTGCCCTCGATGGCACCGAGCGGCACCACGCGCCTGCGCACCCTGCTCGACGTGCTGCGCCGCCCGACGGTGGGCATCGGCATGTTCGCGGTGACCCTGGTGTTTACCGGCCACTTCGCCTTCTTCACCTACCTGCGCCCCTTCCTGGAGGACGTGGCCGGGGTGGGCGTGAACGCGCTGTCCGCGATCCTGCTCGGCTACGGCGTGGCCAACTTCCTGTTCACGCCGGTGGCGGGCCGCGCGCTCGAGCGCGGGCTGCGGCCGATGATGATCGCGATGCCGGCGCTGATGGTGGTGCTGGGCGCGGCGCTGGCGCTGTTCGGCAAGCTCACCGCGCTGGACGCCGTGCTGGTGGCCTTGTGGGGCGCGGCCTTCGGCGGCGTGCCGGTGGCCTGGTCGACCTGGGTCACGCGGGTGGTGCCCGACGAGGCCGAGAGCGCCGGCGGCCTGATCGTGGCGGCCATCCAGCTCGCCATCTCGCTGGGCGCGGCGGCCGGCGGCGTGGTGTTCGACACTCACGGCGCGACCGGCGTGTTCGTGGCCGCCGCCGTGGTGCTGGTGGTGGCGGTCGCCACCATCGTGACCGGGGTGCCGGTGCGTGGGGAGTCCTGAGAAAAGAGCGGTTGCTGTTCACACCGTGCCGGACTCCCGAATTCGGTGCGCAGCCTTTCGGCTGTTCCGCGCGGTCGACACGAGCCAAAGCTCGGCTAGACGGCGGAATGCCCTGAGATACGGCTACGGCTTGTCGTTCTTGAAAGGCGGCGTTCCGCGGGATTCGAGCAGGCGTCGTGTGTTCTCCAGCTCTTTTTGCAGCAACGCTGCATTCGGCAGCACCGTCCGGTAGTTGGCTGCCATGATCTTGGTCGGCAGGCCATCCAGCGCATACCGCGCCAGGGCATGGCCCTTGTCGGCGCAGAGAATCAGCCCCACTGGCGGGCTCTCGCCCGGATAGGCCCAATGCTCCTTGGCGTAATTGCAGTACATGTGCATCTGCCCCACATCGGCATGGGTCAGGCTGCCCAGTTTCAGGTCCACGATGACCAGGCAGCGCAGCTTGCGGTGGAAGAGCAACAGGTCCACTCGATACCAGGTCTGATCGATGCGCAACCGACGTTGCCGACCTACGAAGGAAAATCCTTCTCCCAACTCCAGCAGGAAGTCCTCCAGTCTCCGGATCAACGCCGCTTCCAGATCAGACTCCGAATACTCGTCCTTGAGGTCGAGGAACTCCAGCACATACGGGTCCTTGATCGCGTCGCCGGGCACGACGACATCCTCGGGCCTGGCCACGGCTGCCTTGGCCAGCATCGCGGCCTTGTCCTTGGACAAGGCCGTGCGTTCGTAGAACTGACTTCCGATCTGACGGTCGAGCTGGCGCACGCTCCAGCCACTGCGCAACGCCTCGACCTCGTAGAAATGCCTGGCATGGTCATCCTTGACCGACAGCAGCCGAACATAGGCCGACCAAGGAAGTGCGAAAACCTGGGCCAGTTCGGAGAGGTGGAATTTCCGAGACGCTGTCTCGGATTTTTCTGCGCGCGGTCCTTTCCCGGATTTCCGAGACGGTGTCTCGGGAATTGCGGCCGCGGGGTATGTGAGGAAGAAACGCCGCATGTTCTCCAGGTTGTCCGGGCTGAACCCACGCCCGAAGCGGGCAGTCAGATCGGTGGATAGTCGCGCCATCAACTGCTCGCCATAACCGGCCCGGCGCTTGCCTTTCTGCTCGGCTTCGACGATCCGGCGGCCAATCTCCCAATAACTGGCCGTCATCAGCGCATTGACACTGCGCGCCGCGGCCCGGCGCGCACCATTAAGCAGTTCCACGATGCCGCCGTGAATGCCGGCATAGCCCGACGGCAAAGCGGCGGGCTTCCGCGCCGCCGCACGCACCTTCCTTGTCATGCTGCTGCCTCCATGGAATGGGATGTCCCGTGCTTGCCAGCGGCCGGCTCGTCAGCCGCTCGGCTGGGTCCCGCGCCGCGTTGCCCTCGGTCTGAACATAATGCATAAGCATCGCCGCGGTCTTGTGGTCTGTCAGCTTCATGACCATCTGGACAGGCATGCCATAAGGCATATGCCGGGCGAATTCATCAGGCGACGGCGGAACGTGGAGGCAATCTTTCGTCCAGGGGGTTATAGAGAACAGGAGGCCAGGCGTCACGACATCCGACGGGTCGACCGTCATGGCAGGGTCGTGCCGTATCGGCTGCGGACATGATGAAACAAAAAAGGGCAAGCGCCGGGAAACCGGTGCTTGCCCTTCTGCTTTCGGCAGCCGCTCGCTCAGGACGCCGCGCGACGGCCGCTCAGGTCCTTCAGCGCGAGCGCGCCGCTATTGATGTTGACCGAGCGCCGCAGCGTCACGCGCTCGCCGTCGAACTCGCATTCCACCAGGTCGCGGAAGGCCGTCTCGGGATAGAGCCAGACCATCCTCAGCGTGGCCTCATCGACCCAGCCCGCGCGCGCCACCACCGGGCTGTCCTGGAAGCGATAGCCGTGATGCAGGTCGGCGCCGGGCATGTCGGTGGTCGATTCGATCCAGCGGCCGAGCCCGGCCGTCACGACATGCTCGCCCTCGCCGTCGACCAGCCGGCACTCGCAGCGCCCCCCGGCGAACAGCAACCGCAGCTCGCTCGCGTCGCCCTCGTTCGGATCGAGCGCGAAACGCCATTCGCCGACGGCCGGCGCACCCGGCCGCTCGGCCTGCGTATCCTCGAAGGCCCGCTGCCACGGCGAAGCCGCCTCGGGCGACTGCCAGCGCGCGAGCGCCGCGTCGAGCGCGGCATCGGCCGCCGCGCCGCCGAAGGGCGCATCGCGGAACGCGGCCGGCAGATGCCATTCGATCAGCGGCATCAGGCGCTTGCTGCCCTTGATCGCGCTGGTCACGGCCAGCGTCACGCCGGCTTCCGGGAACACGCGCACCAGTTGCACGAACTTGCCGATCGCGCTGTAGCTGCCGCCGTCGTGCACCCACCAGTGATAACCGTAGCGATTCGAGGCTTCCTGCGCGCGCGTGGCCTCGGCCACCCAGGCTTCGGGCAGCACGCGCCGCCCTTCCCAGACGCCGCCCTGCGCATGCAGGATGCCGAGCTTGAGCAGGTCGGCCGTATGCGCCCACAGGCCGTTGCCGCCCGGATTGATGCCGTCGGTGCCGATATCCCAGGTTTCGCCGCCGATGCCGAGCGGCGCGAACAGACGCGGCCTCAGGTACTCGTGCATGGTCTCGCCGGTCACGCGGCTGACGAGCGCCGACAGCATGTAGCTGGCCGCGCTGGTATAGACGAAGTTCGAACCCGGCGGCGTGTCCACCGGAATCGCGAAGAAGGCCTCGATCCAGCTGCTCGACATCCGCCGCCAGACCGCCCCCGAGGTTTCGCCGGCATGGCCGGTGCGCATCGTCAGCAGGTCGGCCACCGTCATCGCGGCGGCCGGATGCGGGGCCGGCGGCGCCTCGGCGAAGAAGTCGCCGAGCCGGTCCTCGAGCCTGAGCCGCCCCTCCTCGATCGCGAAGGCGATCGCGCAGGCCGTGAAGCTCTTGGCCACCGAATGCAGGTTGCGCAAGCGGTCGGCGCGATAAGGCCAGCGCCAGCCCTCGGCGATCACATGGCCGTGCCGATGCAGCATGAAGGCGTGCAGGTCGAGGCCGGCCTGCTCGACATCGTCGAGCCAGGCCGCGATCGCGCCCGCGTCGACGCCCATCGCCGAGGCGCGAGCGCGCGGCAGGCCGTCGTCGAACCGCGTGCCCGGGGCGGGAGCGCCGTCGCTCATCCCCGCGGCGGGGAACGTGGTGGTCATGATGGCTCCGTTCAGAGCATCGTCGCGTTCATCGCGGCCTGCGCGCGCGAGGCCACCGCGTCGAACAGCGCCGGCACCGAAGGCGAGGCGATGTACTGGTAGAGATCCTTGGGATCGTCGGGCGCCGGGATCAGGTCGATGTCCTCGCCCACGCCGAGCCTCTCGGCCATGTCGTGCAGGTAGCGCAGCGCCGAGAAATCCTCCAGCGCGAAGCCGACCGAATCGAACACCGTCACCTCCTGCGCGCTGGTGCGGCCCGGCTCCTGGCCGGCCAGCACGCGCCAGAGATGCACCACGGGCGAGTCGGCCGGCAACTGCTGGATGTCGCCTTCGATGCGCGTCTGCGGCTCGAACTCCACCACCACGCGCGCGCGCCTGAGCACCTCGGCGTGCAGCTCGGTCTTGCCGGGGCAGTCGCCGCCCACCGCGTTCACATGCATGCCCGGCTCGATCATCTCCGGCGTGAGGATGGTGGCATTGGTCTTGTCGGCCGTGATGGTGGTCACGATGTCGGCGCCGCGCACCGCCTCGGCCGCGCTCGCGGCGCGGATCAGCGTGAGGCCCGGCGTGCCGCCGAGGTTGCGCACCAGCTTGTCGGTGGCCGCCGGGTCGACGTCGAACAGGCGCACCTCGTTGATGCCGAGCATGGCGCGGAACGCCAGGATCTGGAATTCGCTCTGCGCGCCGTTGCCGATCAGGGCCATGGTGCGCGCATCGCGCCGCGCCAGGTAGCGCGCGGCCAGCGCCGAGGTGGCGGCGGTGCGCAGCGCGGTCATGATGGTGAACTCGCTGAACAGCACCGGGTAGCCGGTGTCGACGCGCGCCAGCACGCCGAAGGCCATCACCGTCAGCATGTTGATGCGGGTGTTCCTCGGATGGCCGTTGACGTACTTGAAGCCGTACAGCGCGGCGTCGGAGGTCGGCATCAGCTCGATCACGCCGCCCGGCACGTGGTTGGCCACCCGCGCAGACTTGTCGAATTCGTTCCAGCGCAGGTAGTCGTCGCGAATATAGTCCGCCAGCGTCGCGATGAAGCGCTCGGCGCCCGTCGCCGCCACCAGCTTGCGGATGTCGCTGACATCGAGATATCTCGTCATGGTCGGTTTCCTCAATGAATAGTCCGGATCAGGCACTGAGCAGATAGCCCGTGCGTTGGCTTCGCTCTCCCGTCACCCGTCCGAGCGGATCGCCGGCGCGCACGTAGCGCACGTCGCGGCGCATGTAGAACATGCCGGCGCTGCTGCTATGGAGGCGCGTGCGCGTGCCGTCGATCGGATCGACGATCTCGAACATCGCGTCGCCCGGCTGCACCAGGCTGCCCGGCTGCACCAGGTGCACCAGGATGCCGGCCACCGGCGCGTGGAAGCGCTCGCAGCCGGCCAGCGGCGTGGCCGGATGCGGCAGCGGCGGCGGCGGCTCGACCGGCGCGTCGATCATGCCGATCAGCGACAGGTAGGAGACGATCGCCTCGGCATCCTGGTTCGCCAGTTCGTTGCTGACGTCGCGCTGGCCGCGATGCTCGACCGTCACCGAGACGGTGCCGCGCGGGATCGGGAAACGCGCGCCGTAGCGCTGCTGGAGCTGCCACCAGGTCAGGCTGTGGGCCTCGTCGAAGGACTGGCCGCCGGCGTCGATCGCCAGCAGCGAGGCGCGCGCGCCCAGGTAGCGCGCCAGCGGCTCGACATCCTCCCAGATCGCCTCGCCCGTGTAGACGTACATGTCCGCTTCGCGCGAGCAATGCAGGTCGAGCACGATGTCGGCATCGACCGAAAGCTGCATCAGCTTCAACTGCAGGTCGTCGAGCGTCTGGCGCGGCTTGATCGCGTCGAGCTCGGCACGCCAGGCCTCGCGGATCACCTGGCGGTTGCGCTCGAGATCGTCGGTGAGACGGCCCTCGACGGCATCGGCCACGCGCTCGCCCAGCAGCGGGAAACCGCGGTTGAAGTTGCGCCCGCTGCCCAGGTCGAAGCGGCCGATCGGCGTGCCGAGCACGAACTGCGCGAGCCCGATCGGGTTCGCCGCGTTCAGCAGCACCACCTCGCAGCGCAGCCGCCCGGCGTCCTCGAGCGCCTGCAGCCGCTCCATCAGGCTGACGGCCACCAGCATCGCCGGCACCTCGTCGGCATGCAGGCCGGCCTGCACATAGACCTTGCGCTTCGCCTCCGACGTCCCGAAACGCCGCACGCAGAGCTGGTGCGCGATGCCGTCGGTATGGGGCAGCAGGGGAAGGATGTCGCGGGATGACATGAAGCGTGGCTCCTCGATTTCGTTGGGCCGTCGGTGGACGGTTGATGAAGACCGATGCTAACCACCCGAATTGGCGGCAGGAAGCCGGCTCGGGTCTATCGTGATCGCAAATTTCGATCACGGCCTGGGCCGGCTACATCAGGCCGTCGTCGTCCTCGTCCGGCCCCTCGCCATGCGGGGCGCCCTGCCCGGTCACGCCGCGCCGCAGCCGCGCATAGGAGGCCAGCATGCTGGCCAGCGCCTGCGCCACCGCGGTGGGCGGCGAGTTGCTGCGACGCACCAGGCAGATGTCGCGCGTGCTGAAGGTCTCGCGCACGGGAATCCGGATCAGCGCGCCCGAGAACAGCTTGAGATCGGCCAGCACGCCGGGGTCGACCGTCAAGTAATCGGTCTCGCTGACGAAGTACAGCGATTCGAGCAGCGTATCGGCGGTCAGCACGATCTTCGGCGCGCCCAGGCCGCGCTCGGTGAAGGCCTTGACCAGCCGGTTCGAGGCGAAGCCGGCGATGCCCTCGCGATGGAAGCCTACCCATTCGCAGTCGACCAGCTCGGCCAGCGAGGTGGCGCGGGCCTTGGGATGCCCGGCGCGCGCCAGCACGGCGGCCGAGGAACGATAGAGCCGATCGATTTCCAGATCGGCGTCGAGCACGTTCGGCGCCAGCGGGCACAGCGCGAAATCGAGGCGGCCGTCGCGAATGCGCTCGGTCAGCATCTTCGAGGCGCCGCTCGACACGTGCACCAGCACGTTCGGGTAGTCGGCCATGAAGCGCTTGATCACCGGCATCAGCAGCTCGGCCAGCGGCTCGGAGGTCACGCCCAGCGCGATGCGCCCGCTCGGCTGGCCCTGCAGCTCGCGCATGTCCTGGTCGATCCGCTCGCAGTCGCGCAGGATCGCGTTGGCGCGCACCAGCAGGCGCTCGCCGAACGGCGTCAGGCTGATGCCGAGGTGCGAGCGCGTCAGCAGCGGCGCGGCCAGCTCCGCCTCCAGGCTCTGGATCGCGTGGGTCAGCGCGCTCTGCGCGATATTGAGCGAGCGTGAGGCGGCGCGGAAACTGCCCTGCTCGACCACCACGCAAAATGCCCTCAACTGGCTCAGTGTCATCTGCTTCTCCTGGTTGCTTGCCGTTCGCCACGGCCGCCGTTGCGCCGTTTCCACATCGCCGATCGCCGCCGAAGCCCGTGCCGGCAAGGCGATCGGATCAACAGATCGCGATGCCTGCGATCGGTCTTCCTGACAAAAAAATGCCTGCTTAGCATTCCTCCCGACCCAACAGGTCGGGGGCGGGAGACATCGGGTGTCCCCGCGACACACCACACCCATCGGCAAGGCCGAGGACCAAGGCAATGAAAAAAACGCTTCCTGCAATCGCCGCGCTGCTCGCGCTGTCCGGCGTCGCGCACGCGCAAAGCTCCGTGACGCTGTACGGCTTGATCGACACCGGCTTCGCCTTCAATTCCAACTCCAAGGGCGGCCGCCAGTACTCGGCCTCCTCGGGCAACCTGCAGGGCGACCGCTGGGGCCTGCGCGGCATCGAGGATCTCGGCGGCGGCTACGCCGCGATCTTCCGCCTCGAGGGCGGCTACTCCGTCAACAGCGGCGCGCTCGGCCAGGGCGGCGCCCTGTTCGGCCGCAAGGCCTACGTCGGCCTGCAGACGCCCTACGGCACCGTCACCCTGGGCCGCCAGTACGACGCGCTCGGCGACTACGTCGGCGACTTCGAGGCGGCCAACTTCGAGAAGTTCGTACCCGGCACCGAGTGGGGCAGCATCTACGGCGCCCACCCCGGCGACATGGACAACCTCGACAACTCCTACCGCATCAACAACACCGTCAAGTACGCCAGCCGCTCCTACAACGGCCTGAAGTTCGGCGGCATGTACAGCCTCGGCGGCCAGGCCGGCGACGTCACGCGCAACCAGGTCTGGGGCCTCGGCGTCGGCTACGACCACGGCCCGTTCGCCGGCGGCATCGCGATCGAGCGCGCCAAGAACCCGAACTTCGGCGTGTTCGGCACCAACCCGAACGCCAACTCGGCCACCGCCGCCAATGCCGCCAACGTCAGCAATCCGGTGTTCAGCGGCTTCGCCTCGGCCGGCGCCTGGCAGGTGATCTCGGCCGGCGCGGCCTACCACCTGGGCAATGCCACCATCGGCGGCGTCTACAGCAATGTCGCGTTCCAGAACCTCGGCGCCACCGCCGGCGCGGGCCTCAATCCGCTGCACCTGAGCGGCACCGCCAAGTTCAATATCGGCGAACTGAGCGTGTCCTACCTGCTCACGCCCTCGCTGCAGCTCGGCACCGCCTACACCTACACCAAGGGCAGCTCGGTGGGCTCGGTGTCGGGCGCGACCTACAACCAGGTCAACCTCGGCGCCGACTACTTCCTGTCGCGCCGCACCGACCTCTACGTGGTCGGCATCTACCAGCACGCCAGCGGCGTCGACTCGACCGGCAAGAAGGCCGTGGCCGCGATCGCCAATCTCTCGAACTCCTCGAGCGACCGCCAGGCCGCCGTGGTGTTCGGCATCCGCCACAAGTTCTGAGCATCGCCAGGCAACACCAAACGGGCGCGCGCCGACGGCGGGTGCCCGTTTTTTCATGGCGGCGCGGGAAGATGGTCGATTGATGGCTTCGAGGCGCCTTGCCCGATGAATCCACCTCGCCCCGCCCACTTCGCCCTGCCTCACCGCCCCGCTTCGCATCCCTGCTTCACGTCCTCGCTTCACGTCCTCGCTTCACATCCTTACTTCACAGCCCGTCGCGCGAGACCTTCCCGCCGGCCTCGCGCGCGGGCCCCGTGCTATCGCAACGCCACCCAGTGTCCATCCTGTCCATCGACCGCGCTGAGCGTGACCAGCCGCCCCGCGGCCCGATCCGGATCGAAGTAGTCGTCCGCCGAACCGCGCATCGGCGGCACCTCGCGCACCATCACGCGAAAACCCTGCTCGCTGTCGCCATGCAGTTCCGGCACCGCGCTCAGCAGGCGCCGCGTGTAGGGATGGCCGGGACGGTCGAACACGGCGTCGCGCGATCCCAGCTCGACCACGTGGCCACGCAGCATCACCAGCACGCGCGTGGCGATCTGCTCGACCACGCCGAGATCGTGCGAGATCAGCAGGCAAGCGAAGCCGTAACGCGCCTGCAACGAGGTAAACAACTCCAGCACCTGCTTCTGCACGGTCACGTCGAGCGCCGACACCGGCTCGTCGGCGATGATCACGGCCGGCCGGCTCACCAGCGCGCGCGCGATCGCCACGCGCTGGCGCTGGCCGCCCGACAGCTCGTGCACGAAGCGCCGCGCATGTTGGCCCAGGCCCACGTCGGCCAGCACCGAGGCCACACGCGCGGCTCGCTCGGCCGCGTCGAGCGAGCGATCCAGGCGCAGCCCCTCGGCCACCAGCTCGCCCACGCGCATGCGGGGGTCGAGCGCCGAATAGGGGTCCTGGAACACGATCTGCACCGCGCGGCGCGCGGCCTGCAGGCGCTTCGCGCCGCCGTCGAGATAGGTCGCGCCGTCGAGCAGCACCTGCCCCTCGGCGGCCTCGACCAGGCCCAGCGCGACCTTGGCCAGGGTGGTCTTGCCGCTGCCCGATTCGCCGACGATCGCCAGCGTCTCGCCCGCATGCAGGCTGAACGAGGTGGGGAACACGGTGCGCTGCTTGCCGTGACGCGTGTTGGCACCGGCGGCCGCTGTGCCAGTCGAACCCGCCGCCGCGCGCCGGAACCAGCGCGCGCATTGCGCGACCAGGTCCTGGCGCGGCAGCGCGTAGTCGACCGCCACCTCGCGCATCTCCAGCACCGGGCGCGCGGCGCGATCGATCGCGGCCGGCGCCGCGTCGCCGCGCCGGGGCAGCGCATCGAGCAGGGCTCGCGTATAAGGATGCGTCGGCCGCGACAGCACGCGCTCGGCCGAGCCGATCTCGATCTGCCGCCCCGCGCGCATGACCAGCACGCGCTCGGTATAGGCGGCCACCAGCGCCAGGTTGTGGCTGATGAAGATCAGCGCGGTGCCTTCGTCGCGCGTGAGCTCCATCATCACGTCGAGCACGTCCTTCTGCACCACGCAGTCGAGCGCGGTGGTCGGCTCGTCGGCGATCAGCAGCCTGGGCTTGAGCAGCATCGCCGAGGCCAGCACGATGCGCTGGCGCATGCCGCCCGAGAACTCGTGCGGGTAACGCCGCATGCAATCGCGCGGATTGCGCACCCGCACGCGCTCGAGCATGGCCAGCGCGCGCCGCTCGGCTTCCTCGTGCGACAGGCCGCGCCGGCGCCGCAGCGCCTCGGTCAGTTGCACGCCGATCCGGAACGCCGGGTTCAGCGACACCATCGGCTCCTGGAACACCATGCCGATGCCCACGCCGCGCGTCTCGCGCCACTGCGCGGCGCTGTGCGAGAGCAGCGGCGCGCCGCCGAAGCTCACCGTGCCGCCCATCACGCGCGCCGCGTCGGGCAGCAGCCCGAGCAGGGTCTTGCCGATCAGGGTCTTGCCGCTGCCCGACTCGCCCACCACCGCCAGCGAGTGCCCGGCGGCGAGATCGAAACTCACGCCGTCCACCACGCGTTTCGGCTCGCCGCCCGGCACGTTGAAACCGAGCGTAAGCGCATCGACGCGCAGCAGCGGCTGCGCCGCCTGTTGATTCGCGCTCATCGCGTCACCCCCTTCATGCGCGGATCCAGCAGGTCCCGCAAGGCGTCGCCGAGCAGGTTGATGCCCAGCAGCGCCAGTGAAATCGACATCCCCGGAAACAGCGCCAGCCAGATCGCGCGATCGATCGCGTCGCGGCTGTCGGCCAGCATGCCGCCCCAGGTCGGGGCCGGCGGCGGCACGCCCAGGCCGAGGAAGCTCAGCGCGCTCTCGGCCAGCAGGGCCGAGCCGAACAGCGAGGTGGCGAACACCAGCAGCGGCGTGACGATATTGGGTAGCACATGGCGGCCGAGCGTCCAGGCCCCGCCGTTGCCCATCGCCTGCGAGGCCAGCACGAAGTCGCGCTCGCGCAGGCTCAGGGTGCCGCCGTGCGCGATGCGCGTGACCGAGGGCGTATAGGCCAGGCCCAATGCCAGCACCACCGAGCCCTTCGAGCCGCCAACCACGGTCATGATGCCAAGCGCGAGCAGCAGGCCCGGAAAGGCCATCAACGCATCGGTGAGCACCATCACCACGCGGTCGAGCGCGCCGCCCGCGTAGGCCGAGACGGTGCCCAGCGCGGTGCCCGCCACCAGCGCGAACAGCACCGAGCCGAGGCTGACCGTGAGGCTCACGGCGGCGCCGGCCATGATGCGCGAGAACACGTCGCGGCCGAACTCGTCGGTGCCGAACCAGTGCAGCGCGCTGGGCGCGGCGTAGCGCGTGAGCGGATCGACCGCGCTCGGATCGTAGGGCGTCCAGATCAGGCCGAGCAGCGCGGTGGCCACCAGCCAGCCCACCAGCAGCGCGCCGAGCGCCAGGTTGAAGCGTTTGAACAGAGAGCGTTTCATTCAGATTTTCATCCGGGGGTCGAAGAGCGGATGCAGAAGGTCGACGATCAGGTTGACCAGCACGTAGAGCAGCGCAATCACCAGCAGGCAGCCCTGCACCACCGGGTAGTCGCGCGCGTAGATGCTGTCCACCAGCAGGCGCCCCATGCCGGGCAGGGTGAAGACGGTCTCGATCACCGCGCCGCCGGCCAGCAGGTGGCCCAGCACCAGGCCCAGCACGGTCAGCGTCGGGCCGAACGCGTTGGGCAGCGCATGCAGCAGCACGCGCGGCTCGGAGAGGCCCTTGGCGCGCGCGTGGGCGATGTACTCGAGGCGCAGCACCTCGATGCTGCCGGCGCGCATCACGCGCATCAGCACCGCGATCTCGCCGAGCGCGACCGCCAGCACCGGCAGCAGCAGGTAGCGCAGGCTGCCCCAGCCGGCCTCGGCGAAGCTCTGGTAGCCGAAGGTCGGCAGCCATTGCAGCTTCACGCCGAACAGCCACATCAGCAGGATGCCGATCCAGAAGCTCGGCAGCGAGACGAACAGGATGCCGGTGAAGACGATCGCCGAATCGGTACGCCGGTTCTGCAGCCAGGCGGCCACCAGGCCGGCGGGAATCGCGATCAGGGCCGCCAGCGCGGTGGCGGCCAGCACGATCTGCGCGGTCACCGGGAAGGTGTCGCGAATCAGCTCGCCCACCGGCTGGTGGCGCACGATCGACATGCCGAGGTCGCCGTGCAGCAGGTGGACGATCCACAGCATGAACTGCTCGGGCAGCGAGCGATCGAGGCCGAACTGGTGGCGCATCTGCGCGAGCAGGGCCGGGTCGTTGATGTCGCCGAGCATCAGCGCGGCCGGATCGCCCGGAATCGCGCGGATCATCGCGAACACCAGCACCGTGACGATCGCCACCGAGGGCACCGCCATCAGGATCCGTTTGAACAGGTAGGACAGCATGCTATTTCTCAGTGCTTGATCACGTTGAACACGCGCGTGCGCCGCATCGGCCAGGAGCCGACGCCCTCCAGGCGGCTGCTGACCTGCAGCAGCTCGGGCGCGAAGTACATCATCAGCATCGGCGCGTCGGCCAGCATCAGCGCGTGCAGCTGGTCGAACACCTGCTGGCGCTGCGACTCGTCGGTCATGCCCTGGAGGCTGCGCCACAGCGCCCGCGCCTTGGGGTTCTCCCATTGCGCCATAGCACGCTTGTCCTTGTCGCCGATCACGTCGCCGTACATCAGCTCGGGATCGATGCGCGCCGAGTAGGCGAAGGACATCAGCTGGAAATGGCCCGAGCGGAAATCGGCGAGCTGCTTGCCCCACTCGACCAGGTCCAGGCGCGTGGCGATGCCGGCCTGGCTCAGCAGCGACTGCATGTAGACCGCCAGGCTGTACATGTGCGGGAAGCGCCGGCTGGTCTCCAGGCTCAGCACCTGGCCGTGGTAGCCGGCCTCGGCCAGCAGGCGGCGCATCTCGGGCAGGTTGCGGCGGTAGCCGACGGCGTCCTCGGCGCTGAACAGCTCGGTGGCGCCAGGCACCAGCGAGGGGTTGTAGGGCGCGCGCCCATCGGTGACGGCCTTGACGATGCTCGGCAGGTCCAGCGCCAGCGCGATCGCGCGGCGCATGCGCACATCGGCGAGCAGCGGATCGCGGGTCTGCATCAGCAGCATCGCCGGATCGGCGGTGGGGCCCGTCACCAGGCGCCAGCGCGGGTCGCTGGGCAGCACGCCGTTCTCGCCCACCGACATCAAATCGATCTGGCCGGCCACCAGGGCCGATTTCTGCGCGGCCTCGTCGGGGATCACCACGAAGCGCACGTCGCCATGGGCGAGCTTGGCGCCGGCCAGGCCGCTGGGCGGCTCGGCGCGCGGGCGGTAGCCGGCGAACGGGCGCAACAGCACGTACTGGCCGCGCTTCCATTCGGAGAACACGAAGGGGCCGGTGGCGACCGGCTTGAGCCACTCGCCCCGGGCGTCGACGCTGGAGGGGCTGAGCACCGCCAGCGGGCAACGCGGGTCGACCATGCGCGTGAGGAACAGCGCGCTCGCGCGGTCCAGCTCGAACACCACCGTCATCGGGTCCGGCGTGCGCAGCGCGAGCACGCGCGGGCCGCGACTGCCGTCGTAGACGTTGCGGCACTCGAAGCCGGAGCTGCGCTTCATCAGGAACTCGAAGCTCCAGCGCACCTCGCGCGAGGTCATCGGCGTGCCGTCGTGAAAACGCACGCCGTGGCGCAGGTGGAAGGTGTAGGTCTTGCCGTCGGGCGAGATCTCCCAGCTATCGGCCAGCATCGGGCCGACGCTCAGGTCCGCGCGCAGCGCCACCAGCGACTCCACCACATTGGCGAGGATGTTGTCGGTGGCGGTGTTGCGGGCGATGTTGCCCGGCATCGAGGTGGGCGTGTCGGAACCTTCGGCGACGCGGATCTCGGGTTGCGAGGCAGGTTGCGAGGCAAGTTGTAAAGCCGAGGACGCAGCGGATGAGGCGCCGGCGGCCGCGGCCGTCGCGGCGCGCGCCGCGGCCGGCCCCACCATCGCCGATACCGCGCCCGCCTGGGCCGCCTCGCTCGGCGAGGGCCTGCAGCTCGCGCAGATCGTCGAGGAAGT
>NZ_VWWK01000092.1:0-27872 GCF_011753035.1 Burkholderia sp. Ax-1720
GGCCGCGCCCCGCCGGTCGCGCGGGCCGGCCCGCGCCTGCCCGGGGCCGCTGGCATGATGGACGCGCACGACGCCCCGCGCCCGCTGCGCGTGCTGCTGGTCACCGATACGGACAAGCCGATCGGCGCCTTGCGCGACGCGCTCGCGCGGCTCCACTACGAGATGCTCGACGAGGTGGCCACCCCGGCGCGCCTGCCGGCCGTGGTCGAGAAGGAACGCCCGGACGTGGTGATCATCGATACCGAATCGCCCTCGCGCGACACGCTCGAGCAACTGGCGGTGATGCATGCGCGCGCGCCGCGCCCGGTGCTGATGTTCAGCCCCGATGCGGACCAGCAGTTGATCCGCGCGGCGGTGGGCGCGGGCGTCAGCGCCTACCTGGTGGAGGGCCTCTCGCCCGAGCGGCTCGCGCCGATCATCGAGGTGGCGCTCGCGCGCTTCTCGCACGACGAGGCGCTGCGCCGGCGCCTGGCCGAGGTCGAGAACGAACTGGCCGACCGCAAGCTGATCGACCGCGCCAAACGCCTGCTGATGGAGACGCGCCGGCTCGGCGAGCAGGATGCCTATGCCACGCTGCGCCGCCGCGCCATGGACCAGGGCATCCGCATCGTCGAAGCCGCGCGGCAGATCCTCCTCGCAGCCCGAATTCCCGATGGTGAAGCATGATGAAACCGACTTTCCCGCCGCCCGAACGCCGCGAGCTGCGGCTCGGCTTCGTCGCCCTGAGCGACGCCGCGCCGCTGGTGGTCGCGCAACGCCTGGGCCTCGGCAAGCGTCACGGCCTGGCGCTGACGCTGGCGCGCCAGCCTTCCTGGGCCAGCCTGCGCGACCAGCTGCTGACCGGCCAGATCGACGCCGCGCATGCGCTCTACGGGCTCGTCTATGGCGTGCAGTACGGCATCGGCGGGCCGCGCGCCGACCTGGCCGTGCTGTCGGTGCTGAACCGCAACGGCCAGGCGATCACGTTCTCGAACCGCCTGGCCGATGCCTGGCGCGAATCGGGCGAGCTGTGCGCGGCGCTCGCCACGCTGGGCCGCAAGCCGGTGTTCGCGCAGACCTTCCCGACCGGCACCCATGCGATGTGGCTCTATGCCTGGCTCGCCGCGCACGGCGTCGATCCGCTGCGCGAGGTGCGCAGCATCGTGATCCCGCCGCCGGGCATGGCCGAGGCGCTGGCCAGCGGCGAACTCGACGGCTTCTGCGTCGGCGAGCCCTGGAACGCGGTGGCCGAGGCGCAAGGCGCCGGGCGCACGGTGGCCGCTTCGAGCGAGGTCTGGCACGACCATCCCGAGAAGGCGCTGGCCTGCCGCCGCGAGTTCGCGGCGCTCTATCCGAACACGGCGCGCGCGCTGATCCGCACCCTGCTCGATGCCGGCGCCTGGCTCGACCTGCCCGGCAATCGCGCGCGGGCGGCCGAGTGGCTGGCCTCGCCCGAGGCGCTCGACGTGCCGGCCGCGCGGATCCTGCCGCGCCTGCTCGGCGACTACGGCGACGGCGCGTTCGCGACGCCGCCGGCGCCGGTGCGCTTCCACGATGGTGGCGAGGTCAACCGGCCGCGCGCGTCGGATGGATTGTGGTTCGTCTCGCAGTATCGGCGCTGGGGCATGTTGACGGCCGAGCACGACGACGCGGCGATCGCGGCGGCGGTGACGCAGACGGCCTTGTATGAGGAAGCGGTGGCGGGATATGTGCCGCTGGAGGATGAGCCGGGACGGTAGGCAGCCGGGGCCGCTGCCGGTTCGCGCCGATCTCCACGTGGAAATCGGCGCCGCGCATCCCGTGGATATGAACCAGGCTTGGCCCTCGATGCAAAATGCCGCCCGACCTGTGAACCAGGTCGGGCGGCATTTTTTCGACGGCATCGACCGGCGCGACCAGCGCGCCGCCGGGCTACAAGCCAGCCAGGATGTCGTTCAGCTCGGCCGCGATGGCCGCGTCGCTCGCCGCCGGTGCGCGCAATGCATCGATCGCCTCGGCCAGCGCCGCGAGCGGCGGATTGCGCATCAGTTCCACCAGCGCGATATCGGCGCCGAGCCTGGCGCGGACCGCCGTCTGCACCTGCATGGCCGCCAGCGAATGCCCGCCCAGCTCGAAGAAGCGATCGGCGCGCCGCACCGGCTCCACGCCGAGCACGGCCGACCAGATGCCGGCCAGGGCCAGCTCGGTCTCGCCCTGCGGCAGCGCCCCCGTCTCTTCGCCGGCCTGTGCGGCCGGCTCCGGCAAGGCACGTCGGTCGATCTTGCCGTTCGGGTTGAGCGGCAATGCCTCCAGCACCATCACCGCCGACGGCACCATGTAGTCGGGCAGCCGTTCCGCCAGCGCCGCGCGCAAGGCCGCGCCCTCCACCGCCGCGCCGGCGGCCGGCGCGACATAGGCCAGCACCCGCAGCCCGCTCGGGCCCTCGCGCGTGATCACGGCCGCCTCGCGCACGCGCGCATCCTGCAGCAGCACCGATTCGATCTCGCCGAGCTCGATCCGGAAACCGCGGATCTTCACCTGATGATCGGCGCGGCCCAGATAGGCCAGCGTGCCGTCCTCGCTCCAGCGCACGATGTCGCCGGTGCGATAGAGCCGCGCGCCCGGCACGGCGGCGAACGGGTCGGCCACGAAGCGCTCGGCCGTCAGGCCCGCGCGATCGTGATAGCCGCGCGCCAGCAACGGCCCGCCGATGCAGAGTTCGCCGGCCGCGCCGAGCGGCACCGGGTTGCCGTGCATGTCGAGCACCGCCAGCCTGCGGCCTGGCAGCGGACCGCCGAGCGGAATCTGGGCCGGCACCTCGGCCGCCGCATCTTTCAACATTGCGCTGCAATCGAAGTAGGTCGCCGTGACGGTCGCCTCGCTGGGGCCGTAGGTATTGGCCAGCGTGAGCGCCGTGAGCCCGGCCGCGCGCCAGGCGCGCACGCCGTCGGCCGGCATCGCCTCGCCGCCGGCATGCACGCAGCGCAGCGTCGCGAGCGCGGCGCGCGCCTCGGGCCGCGCGGCGAAATCCTGCGCCAGCGCGTTCCAGTAGGCAGTGGTCAGGTCGGCCACGGTGATCCGCTCGCGCTCGACCTCCTCGGCGAAACGTCCGGTGCTCCACAGCTCGGGGCCGCGCACGATCAGGGCCGCGCCGGAAGCCAGGGTCGGGAAGACCTGCTCGACGAAGCCATCGAAATTGAAGGTCGAGAACTGCAGCACGCGATCCTGCTCGCCGATGCCGAACATGCCGATCGACACCTCGGCATGGCGCGCCAGCGCGTCGTGCGTGATGCCGACGCCCTTGGGGCGCCCGGTCGAGCCGGAGGTGTAGATCAGGTAGGCCAGATGCTCGCCCTGCACGGCGCACGCGGGCGCGCTGGACGGATGGCCGCTCGTCTCGGCCGCCAGCTCGGCGATATCGAGCGTCGGCACCGGCATGCGGCCGCGGTCGTCGGCGCCCGCACCTTCGGTCAGCGCCAGCGCGATGCCGCTGTCCTCGATCATCATCGCCAGCCGCTCGGCCGGATAGGACGGATCGAGCGGCACGTAGGCGCCGCCCGCCTTCAGCACGCCGAGGATCGCCACGATCATGCCGGCCGAGCGCTCGATCGCGATCCCGACGCGCACGTCGGCGCCCACGCCGGCCGCACGCAAGGCGTGGGCGATGCGGTTCGCGCGCGCGTCCAATGTGCCGTAGTCGATCGTCTCGCCGTCATGCACCAGCGCGATGGCCGAGGGCCGACGCGCCGCCTGCTCGGCGATCCGCCGATGGACCGGCGGCAAGGGCGCGACTTCGGCGCCGCGCCCCCAGCCGGCCAGCGTGGCGCGCTCTTCCGCCGGCAGCGGATCGAGCGCGCCGAGCCGCGCCTCGGGATCGGCCGCGAAGGCGTCGAGCAGCGTGCGGAGCTGGCCGGCCAGGCGCTCGATCTGCGCCGCCGTGAACAGGTCGCCCGCATAGGCGAATTCGATGTCGAGCCGGGCCGCCGGGCTCTCGCCGGGCGTCGCGGCATGCGCCGCGCGACCCTGCGTGACCGACAGCGTCAGCGGGAAGCTGGTGCGGTCCTCGTTGCGCAGCCCCGAGAAACGCAGGCCGTGCGGCGAGGCATCGTCGAGGATCGCGTCGACCGGGTAGTTCTCGAACACCAGCAGGGTGTCGAACATCGGCTGGCCGCCGTCGATGCCGGCGCCGCGCTGGATCTCCACCAGCGGCAGGTGCTCGTGCTCGCGCGCGGCCACGCCGTCGCGCTGCACCGCCGCCAGCCACTCGCCCACGCGCATCGAGGGCGACGGCGTGCCGATCACCGGAATCGTGTTGATGAAGAGGCCCAGCATGCGATCGGCGCCCGGCAGCGCATCGGGCCGGCCCGCCACGGTCGCGCCGAAGCTCACGGTGGCCTGCCCCGTGTAGCGCTGCAGCAGCACCAGCCAGGCGGCCTGCACCAGCGCGCTCAAGGTGGCGCGCTGCGATTTCGCGAAGGCGGCCAGGCGCGCGGTGCGAGCCGCGTCGCAGCTCAGGTTCAGCACGCCATGGCGCGCCGCGTGGGCGGCCTCGGCGCCCGGCGCCGGCAGTGCCTGGGTCAGCAAGGTCGGGCCGTCGAGACGCGCGGTCTGCGCGCGCCACCAGGCATCGCTGGCCTCGCGCGGCTGCTCGGCCAGCCAGCCGATGAAGCGGCGATAACGGGCCGGCGCCTCGGTCGGCACGGCGCCGCCATAGATCGACAGCACCTCGGCCAGCAGTTGCGCCGCGCTCCAGCCGTCGAGCAACACGTGATGGAAGGTCCAGACCACGTGATGCCGCGCCTCGCCCGTGCGCAGCAGCGTGACGCGCCACAGCGGCGGACGCGCCAGGTCGAAACCGCGTGACAGGTCGTCGGCCGAGAAGCGGTCGAGCCGCTCGGCGAGCGGGGCCGGGCCGTCGCGCCAATCCTCCTGCGAGAACGGCGTCGCCACCTCGCGCACCACCCACTGGCGCGGTTGATCGTCGAAGCTCAGCACGCCGGTGCGCAGCACGTCGTGACGCTTGGCGACCGCCGCCCAGGCGGCCTCGAAACGCGCCGCGTCGAGCCCTTCGACATTGACGCGCAACTGGTTCACATAGGCATGCTGCTGCGCGCCGAGCAGGCTGTGGAATACGATGCCGGCCTGCATCGGCGCCAGTGCATAGAGATCGGCCAGCTCGGCGGCCGGCACCGGCAGCGCGTCGAGACGCGCCTGGTCGATCGCCGCGAGCGGCACGTCGGACGGCGTGAGGCCGGCCGCGCCGCTGGTGCAGTGTTCGAGCACGACGGTCAATTCGGCACGCAGCTCGGCCGCCAGCGCTTCGAGCGTGGCCGCGTCGTAGCGGTCCCCGCCCGGGTGGCGCAGCGCGATCGACAACTCGCCGTCGCGGATCTGCGCGGCGATGTCGAGCGCGTGGGTCGGCCGGTTCTCGGCGCCGACGCCGCGGCCGCCGCGTTCCGCCGCCAGGCGCCAGGCGCCCGCGCCGAGCGAGCCATCGAGCTGGCCCAGGTAGTTGAACAGCACGTCGGCGTCGCGGATGTCGGCGAGCGCTGCCTGTGCGGCGGCACTGCCGGCATATCGCAGCATCCCGAAGCTGTTGCCGCCATGCGGTACCGCGCGTCGTGCCTCCTTGACGCGCTTGATGGCCGAGCCGAGCTCGCCGCTCGCTGCCAGCGGCAGCGGATGAAGGCTGGTGAACCAGCCCACCGTGCGGCTGAGGTCGAGTTCGCCGAGCGGCGCGTCGCGGCCATGGCCTTCGACATCGATGCGCAGCGCCTCGCGGCCGGCGAAGCGGCACAGCACCCGGCCCGTGGCCGCCAGCAGCAGATCGGCAAGCTGGGTTCGGTAGGCCGCGTTGGCGGTTTGTTGCAGGGTTTGCGTGGCGGCGCGCTCCAGCGTGACGGTGACGCTGCATGCGCCGGCCGGCGTGCCGGCACGCGCCGGCAGCGACGCGTCGATCTCGCCGAGCGTGCGCCAGTAGTCGAGGCTGGCAGCCACCTCGTCGGCTTGCGCCGCCTCATGCAGACGCCGTGCGAAGCCGGGATAGGACAGCGTCGGCGAAGGCAGCACGACCGTCTCGCCAGCCTCGAGCTGGCGATAGACGCGATGCAGGTCGTCGAGCAGGATGCGCCAGGAGACGGTATCGACCGCCAGATGATGGATCGCGATCGCGATACGCCAGCTACCGTCGCTCACGCCGATCACGAGCGCGCGCAGCAGCGGGCCGCGCTCGATGTCGAGCGCCGACTGGATCGTGTCGCAAGCCGCATCGATCGCGGCGGGCTCGACGCCGGTCAGCGTCGCGACCAGCGGCGCCGCATCCGGCGCCGCGAGGTACTGCCGCCAGCCTTCGGGCGTCGAGGAAAAGCGCAGGCGCAAGGCCGGATGCGCCGCCACCGCGGCACCCAGGGCCTGCTCCAGCCGCGCTGCGTCGGGGGCAGTTTCCGTGGCCAGCAGCACCGACTGATTCCAGTGATTCGGCTGCGCGAACGCCTTCGACAGGAACCAGGCTTGCACCGGCATCAGCGGCACGGACGCGCCGTCAGCGGTGGCGGCGGCTTCCTCGGCGGCCATCGCCTGCGGATTCGCGCTGCCCTGGTACAGCGGTTCGGCCACGGCGGCCAGCTCGGCGACAGTCGGCTGCTCGAAGATCTGCCGGGCCGTCAGGCGGTAGCCCGCTTGCCGGGCGCGCGCGACGATCTGCAAGGCCAGGATCGAGTCGCCACCGAGTTCGAAGAAATCGTCGTGACGGCCGATGCGCGCGCCTCGCAGCAGCGTCGACCAGATCGACGCGAACTCGGCTTCGATGCCTTCAAGCGGTGCTTGGTAGTTCGTGCCCTGCTCGGCTTCGGCGGCCGGCAGCGGCAACGCGCGGCGGTCCACCTTGCCGTTCGGATTCAGCGGCAGCGTGTCCAGCACCACGATGCGCCACGGCACCATGTAGTCCGGTAGCCGTGCAGCCAATGCCGTGCGCAACGCGGCGACGTCGGGCACCGCTTGCCCCGCTTCACCTGTCACATAAGCCACCAGCTTGCCTTCATGCGCGATCACCACCGCCTCGCGCACCGAAGCATCCGCCGTCAGCGCCGATTCGATTTCACCCAACTCGATCCGCAGGCCGCGAATCTTCACTTGATGATCGATGCGGCCCAGGTAGTCGATCGCGCCATCGGCACGCCAACGCGCGAGATCGCCCGTGCGATAGAGCCGCGCGCCCGGTTCGTCCGCGAACGGATCCGGTACGAAGCGCTCCGCCGTCAGGTCGGGACGGCCCAGATAGCCTCGCGCCAGCCCCGCTCCGCCCAGGTACAGTTCGCCCGGCACGCCAGGCGGCACCGGATTCAGCCTTGCATCGAGCACCCAGGTCTGGGTAGCCGCGATCGGGCGACCGATCGGCACCGCGCGGCCGGCTTCGTCCACGCAGGCCCAAGCTGTCACGTCGATCGCCGCCTCGGTCGGCCCATACAGGTTGTGCAATTCCACGCCCGGCAGCACCGCCGCCACGCGCTCGCGCAGATCCGCCGGCAAGGCCTCGCCGCTACAGACGATGCGCTTCAGCGTCTTGCCACAAGAGGCTGCCGCTTCCGGCATCGCCACGAAGGCTTGCAACATCGACGGGACAAAATGCAGCGTGCTGACGTCGTGCGCCACGATCGTCTGCGCCAGTTCAGCGGGATCGCGATGCGCGCCCGGCGCCGCGATCGCCAGCCGCGCGCCCACCATCAACGGCCAGAAGAATTCCCAGACCGACACGTCGAAGCTGAACGGGGTTTTCTGCAACACCGTCTCGCCGCGTTGCAGCCCGTATTCGCGCTGCATCCAGATCAGGCGATTCGACAGGCCGTCGTGGCGATTGCCCACGCCCTTCGGGCGCCCCGTCGAACCCGAGGTGAAAATCACATAGGCGAGGTTCGCGCCATGCAGTTCGATATCGGGATTAGTGGCCGGGAATGACGACGTGTCCAACGTACCGAGATCAACACGCTCGACACCCTCTCGCGACGGCAGGTCAAGGCCGCCCTGCGCAAGCAGCAAACCAATCCCGCTATCGTCGATCATGGCGGCGATCCGATCGGCCGGATACGAAGGATCGAGCGGCACATAAGCTGCGCCGGCCTTCATGATCGCGTACAAGGCGATCACCAATTCCAGCGAGCGCTCGGCGGCAACACCAACCCGCGATTCCACGCCGATCCCACGCGAACCCAGCCAATGCGCAAGACGATTCGCACGCGCATTCAGCTCGGCATAACTGAGCCTGGTTTCGCCAAACACCAACGCGTCATCCTCGGGATGCGCAGCGGCATGACGCTCGAAGGCATGAAACACCGGCTCGATCTCGTCATAACGCGTGCGATTGCGGCTCCAGCCGTCCAGCGTCGCGCGCTCGGCCTCGTCCGTCAGCACGATGTCCGCGATACGCACCGCCAGGTCGCCCTGCGCGATCGCCTCGACACAGCGCCGATAATGCGCGGCCAGGCGCGCGATCGTCGCTTCCGAAAACAATTCGCGCGCATAGCTGAATTCGAAGCCAAGCCCTCCCTGCCCATCCTCCTGCGTGTTCAGCATCAACTCGACCTGCGCCATCGCGCTCGGCAGGGGATGCGGCTCGATGCCCAGGCCAGGCAAGCCGTCCAGCACCCGCCAGTCGCGTCGCTGGTGATTGAACATCGCCTGGAACAGCGGGCTGTGGCTGAGGCTGCGCTCGGGACGCAGCGCCTCGACCAGTGCATCGAACGGCAGGTCCTGATGCGCCTGCGCGCCGACCGTGGCCGTGCGCAGCCGGTCGAGCAGCATGCCGAGCGTCTCGTCGCCGTCGAAGCTGGCGCGCATCACCTGGGTGTTGACGAAGAAGCCGATCAGGCGCTCCGTCTCGACGCGGTTCCGGTTCGCCACCGGCACGCCGACGCGGATATCGTCCTGTCCCGTGTAGCGATGCAGCAGCGCCTGGAACGCCGCCAGCAGCAGCATGAAGGGCGTGGCCGATTGCTGCTGCGCGCGAGCCTTCACGGCTTGCGCCAGTTCGGCGGGCAAACCCAGGGCGTAGCGGCCGGCCGTGTAGTCGCCATGCGCGCTGCGCAGGCCATCCATCGGCAGGGCCAGCACCGGATGCGAATCGCCTAGCGCGGCCTTCCAGTAGTCGAGCTGGCGCTCGCGCTCGCCGACTTCGAGCCAGTCGCGCTGCCAGGCGGCGTAGTCGGCATACTGGATCGGCAGTTCCTCGAGCGCCCGGGTCTCGCCCGTCACGCGGGCTCGGTAATTCGCGACCAGTTCTTCCAGCAGCACCTGCACCGACCATCCATCGGAGACGATGTGGTGCATCGACACCGCCAGCAGATGACGGCCGCCCTCGCCCCGGTACAGCGCCGCGCGCAACAAAGGCCCCGCCGCCAGATCGAAGGCTTCGTCGGCCAGCGAACGGGCCGACGCTTCGAGCGCATCGCCGGCCACCGTTTCCTCACGCCAATCGAGCGAGACGCCTTCATCGACGAAGGCCTCGACCTCGCCGGCCTGGTTCGCGACGAAACGCGTGCGCAGCACCGCATGGCGCGCCACGATCGCCGCGAAGGCCTCACGCAGCGCCGCCGCGTCGACCTCGCCCGTCAGCCACAAGCCGCCCGAGACGTGATACGCACGATTGTCCGGCGACAGTTGCGCGAGCACCCATTGGCGGCGCTGCGCGTATGACACCTCCACCGGCTGCCCGGCCGCGCGCGCGCGCGGCACGATCGGGAACTGCGCCGGACTCACGCCGTCAGCCTGCATCTTTTCCCAGAACAGGCGTCGTTTTTCCGGTGTCAGCTCGATGAAGCGCGCGGCGATGCGGGCGGCCGTGGTCTTGTCCATGAATGCGTTCAAAGCGTGTCCATAAAGAGATCGAGGCTGCGCAGCGCGTCGTCGCCGGGCTGGCTGCCTTGCGCCTGCGCGATGGCCTCGGCCTGCGCGGCCAGTGTGCGGGCCTCGAACAGCGTGGCGAGCGGCAGGCTTGCGTTCAGTTCGAGCCCGATCCGGGCGTTCAGGCGCACGACCAGCAGCGAATGCCCGCCCAGGTCGAAGAAATCGTCATGGCGGCCGATGCGCTCGATGTCGAGCAAACCGGTCCAGAGCGTCGCGAGTTCGGTTTCGATGCCTTCATGAGGGGCTTCGTAATGAGCGCCCGGGTCGGCTTCGGCGGCCGGCAGCGGCAGTGCGCGGCGATCCACCTTGCCGTTCGGATTCAAAGGCAGCGTGTCCAGTGCCATGATGCGCCACGGCACCATGTAGTCCGGCAAGCGTGCCGCCAGCGCCGTGCGTAGCGCTGCGACGTCAGGCGTGGTGCCTGTCACGTAGCCCACCAGCTTGCCTTCATGCGCGATCACCACCGCCTCGCGCACCGAAGCATCCGCCGTCAGCGCCGATTCGATTTCACCCAACTCGATCCGCAGGCCGCGAATCTTCACTTGATGATCGATCCGGCCCAGGTAGTCGATCGCGCCATCGGCACGCCAACGCGCGAGGTCGCCCGTGCGATAGAGCCGCGCGCCCGGTTCGTCCGCGAACGGATCCGGTACGAAGCGCTCCGCCGTCAGGTCTGGGCGACCCAGATAACCACGCGCCAGCCCAGCGCCACCGAGGTACAGTTCGCCCGGCACGCCAGGCGGCACCGGATTCAGCCTCGCGTCGAGCACCCAGGTCTGGGTAGCCGCGATCGGGCGACCGATCGGCACCGCGCGGCCGGCCTCGTCCACGCAAGCCCAAGCGGTCACGTCGATCGCCGCCTCGGTCGGCCCATACAGGTTGTGCAATTCCACGCCCGGCAGCACCGCCGCCACGCGCTCGCGCAGATCCGCCGGCAAGGCCTCGCCGCTACAGACGATGCGCTTCAGCGTCTTGCCGCAAGAGGCTGCCGCTTCGGGCATCGCCACGAAGGCTTGCAGCATCGACGGCACGAAGTGCAGCGTGCTGACGTCGTGCGCCACGATCGTCTGCGCCAGTTCAGCGGGATCGCGATGCGCGCCCGGTGCCGCGATCGCCAGCCGCGCGCCCACCATCAACGGCCAGAAGAATTCCCAGACCGAGACGTCGAAGCTGAACGGGGTTTTCTGCAACACCGTCTCGCCGCGTTGCAGGCCGTATTCGCGCTGCATCCAGATCAGGCGATTCGACAGGCCGTCGTGGCGATTGCCCACGCCCTTCGGGCGCCCCGTCGAGCCCGAGGTGAAGATCACATAGGCGAGGTTCGCGCCATGCAATTGAACATTGGGATTGGTAGCCGGGAAGGACGACGTGTCCAGCGTACCGATGTCGACACGCTCGACACCCTCTCGCGACGGCAGATCGAGCCCGCCCTGTGCAAGCAGCAAACCAATCCCGCTATCGTCGATCATCGCGGCAATCCGATCAGCCGGATACGAAGGATCGAGCGGCACATAAGCCGCGCCGGCCTTCATGATCGCGTACAAGGCGATCACCAATTCCAGCGAGCGCTCGGCGGCAACACCAACCCGCGATTCCACGCCGATCCCACGCGAACCCAGCCAATGCGCAAGACGATTCGCACGCGCATTCAGCTCGGCATAACTGAGCCTGGTTTCGCCAAACACCAGCGCATCATCCTCGGGATGCGCAGCGGCATGACGCTCGAAGGCACGAAACACCGGCTCGATCTCGTCATAACGCGTGCGATTGCGGCTCCAGCCGTCCAGCATCGCGCGCTCGGCTTCATCGGTCAGAGCAATATCGGCAACCCGCTCATCGGCGCCGACCATCGCCTCGACGCAGCGCTGGTAATGCACGGCGAACCGGGCAATCGTCGCCTCGGAGAACAGCTCGCGCGCATAGCTGAACTCGAAGCTCAACGTGCCGTCGACATCCTCGCGCGTATCGAGCATCAGCTCGAACTGCGCCATCGGTGCCGGCAAGCGGCAAGGCTCGATCGCCAGGCCGGGCAGCCCGTCCAGCACCCGCCAGTCGCGTCTCTGGTGATTGAACATCACCTGGAACAGCGGGCTGTGGCTGAGGCTGCGCTCGGGACGCAGCGCCTCGACCAGCACGTCGAACGGCAGGTCCTGGTTCGCCTGCGCGCCGGCCGTGGCTTCGCGCAAGCGATCGAGCAGCATGCCGAGCGTCTCGTCGCCGTCGAAGCACGCACGCATCACCTGGGTGTTGACGAAGAAGCCGATCAGCCCGGCCGTCTCCACGCGATGACGGTTCGCCACCGGCACGCCGACGCGGATATCGTCCTGCCCCGTGTAGCGATGCAGCAGCGCCTGGAACGCCGCCAGCAACAGCATGAAGGGCGTGGCCGACTGCTGCTGCGCGCGGGCCTTCACCGCTTGCGAGAGCGAGGCCGGCAGGCTCAGCGCATGACGGCCGGCCGTGTAGCCGCCCTGGGCGCCGCGTGCGCCGTCCATCGGCAGGGCCAGCACCGGATGCGTATCGCCGAGCGCGGCCTTCCAGTAGTCGAGCTGGCGCTCGCGCTCGCCCGCTGCAAGCCAGTCGCGCTGCCAGGCGGCGTAGTCGGCATACTGGATCGGCAGTTCGGCAAGCGTCCGGGTCTCGCCCGTCACGCGGGCGCGGTAGTGCGCGACCAGCTCGTCGAGCAGCACCTGCACCGACCATCCATCCGAGACGATGTGATGCATCGACACCGCCAGCAGATGACGGCCGGCATCCTCGCCCCGGTACAGCGCCGCGCGCAACAGCGGCCCCGCGGCGAGATCGAAAGGCTCGTCGGCCAGCGAGCGAGCCGCCGCTTCGAGCGCATCGCCGGCCACCGCCTCGGCGCGCCAGTCGAGCGACACGGCATCGTCGATGATCGCCTCGACCTCGCCGGCCTGGTTCGCGACGAAGCGCGTGCGCAGTACCGCGTGGCGCGCCACGATCGCCGCGAAGGCCTCGCGCAGCGCCGCCGCGTCGACCTCGCCCGTCAGCCACAGGCCGCCCGAAACGTGATACGCGCGGCTCGCCGGCGCCAGTTGCCAGAGGAACCATTGACGCTGCTGCGCGAACGATGCCGGCGTGCGCTGGCGCGTTGCCTCCGGCAGGCGCGGAATCGCCGACAGATCGGCAGCGGATTCCTGCGGCGCGGCGGGCGCCGCAGGAATCGGCGCGACCGCCGGCTGCATCGCGGCCGAAGACGATACCGGCTTGCTTGCCGCCGGTTTGGCCGCCGCCGATTTCTCGGCCAGCTCGGCCAGCGTCAGGCGCTGGAACAGTTGCTTCGGCGTGATCGTGATGCCGAGCTTGCGTGCGCGCGCCACTACCTTGAGCCCCAGCAGCGAATCGCCGCCGACCTCGAAGAAATTCCGGCTGCGGCCGATCCGGGCGCGATCGATCTCGATCACCTCGGCCCAGATCGTCGCGATCGCCTGTTCTGTCTCGCCGCGCGGGGCGTCGTCGGCTCCGGGCGCCGCGTCGATCGCTTCGCCTGCAGCGGCTTCGGCTTGCGCCGGCCCATTCGCCGCTTGCGCCAGATGATCGCCCAGGCGAGCTCGCAACGCGGTGCGATCGAGCTTGCCATTGGCATTGAGCGGCAGCGCGTCCAGCGCGATCGCCTCGGCCGGCACCATGTAGTCGGGCAACACACCCGCCGCCGCTTCCAGCAGCGCCTTGCCCACCGCGCCGCCCACCACGAAGGCGGCCAGCCGCGTTCCGGCCGGCGTCTCATAGGCCAGCACGGCCGCCGCGCGCACGCCATCCAGCTTCGCGAGCCCGCGCTCGACCTCGGCCGGTTCGACGCGATAACCGCGGATCTTGACCTGGTCGTCGGCGCGCCCACGATATTCGAGCAGGCCGTCGGCACCGATCCGAGCCAGGTCGCCAGTGCGATAGAGCCGCTCGCCGGCCGTGAACGGATCGGGCACGAAGCGCTCGGCGCTGAGCCCGGCGCGACCGTGGTAACCGCGCGCCACGCCAGGGCCGCCAACGTATAACTCGCCATCCTCGCCATCGGCCACGGGCGTCATGCCGGCATCGAGCAGGTGCAGGCGCATGCCGGGCAGCGCGCGGCCGAGCGGCAGGTCGCGCTCCGCGCCGCCGCCCTGCCAGCCGTGCATGGCCACGCCGACCGTGGTTTCGGTCGGGCCATAGTGATTGAACACGCGGCAGGCCGGCGCCAAGGCCGAAACGCGCGCGAGCAGCGCGGCCGGCGTGCGCTCGCCGCCGACGATCAGCGCGTCGGCCGGCAGCACCTGCTCCGGCTGCGCCGCCGACAGCAAGGCGGCCAGATGGCTCGGCACGATCTTCAGCACGCCGACGCGATGCGCGGCCATGTAGCGCGCGAAGGCATCGGGCTGGAACACGAGATCCGGCGCGATCAGGTGCAGCGTGCGCCCCGAGGCGAGCGCGCCGAACAAGGTGGTGTGACCCAGGTCCGCCGCCGGCGTCGACACCATCGCAAACGAGGATTCGGGCCGCGCATCGAGCGTCGCCAGCATGCCGCGCACATAGTTCGCGAGCGCGCGATGCGTGACGATCACGCCCTTCGGCTCGCCCGTGGAGCCTGAGGTGTAGATCATGTAGGCGGCGCGATCGGCATGGCGCGAGCGCGGCACGATATGCGCCACCGGCGCCGCCGGCACCTCCAGGCGCAGGGCCATCGGCACCGCGTTCGCCAGCACGAAGCCGTCGGGCAGCGGCACCGCGTGCAGCAGCACAGCCGCGCCGCTGTCGGCCAGTTGCGCCGCCAGGCGCGCGGCCGGCGCGCGCGGATCGAGCGGCAGCCAGGTGGCGCCGGCCTTGAGCGCGGCCAGCATCGCCAGCACGTGCTCGATCGAGCGCTCGGCCAGCACGGCCACGCGCGATTCGTCGGCGATGCCCTGCATGCGCAGTTGCGCGGCCAGCGCATCGGCCGCCGCGTCGAGCGCGGCATAGCTCAGGCCGCGCTCGCCTTCCAGGCCGTCGCGCAGCGCGATCGCGGCGCCGTCGCGCGCGACGCCGGCATCCCACATCGCCAGGAAGTCGGTATTAGCCGCGTCGTCGGCCGGATCGGCCTGCGCCGCCTCGGCGATCGCCACCGCCTCGGCAATGACGCCGGCCAGCGGGGCTTCGGCGTCGGCGACGAGACGCGCCGCGAATGCCTGGAAACGCGCGGCGAAGCGCGCCATGAAGGCGGCATCGAACACCGCGTCGTCATAAGCGAGCAGGCAGTCGATCGCCTCGCCGCGATCGGTGAAATCGAGTGCGAGATCGAAATGCGGCGCGTCGTTGAGCAGCACGCGCAGGCGCGCCTCGAGCGGCGCGAAACCGCGCGTCTCGAACGGCCGCTGCTCGGTCAGCTTGACCTGGAACAGCGCTTCGTCGCCGCTCGCGCGATTCGGCAGCAAGGCGCTCATCAGGCGATCGAACGGCACGTCCTGGTGCTCGTGCGCGGCCAGCACCGTATCGCGCGCCGCATCGACCAGCGCCGCGAAGCCATGTGTCGCGTCGATCCGCGTGCGCAGCACCTGCACGTTGATGAAATAGCCGATCAGCGCCTGCGCCTCGGGCCGCTTGCGCAGCGAGACCGGCGCGCCGACGCGGATGTCGTCGCGGCCGCTCAGCTCGTGCAGCACCGCGTCGAGCACCGCCAGCATCGCCATGAACGGCGTGGCATGACGCTCGGCCGCGAAGCGCCGCAGCGCCTGGGCGGTACCGCCCTGCAGCGAGAATTCGAACCCGCGCTGCCGGCCGGGCGCGCCGGCCTCGCGCGGGAACAGGCGTGCCGCGGCGGACGGATCGCCGTCGGCGGCCAGTTGGCCGCGCCAGTAATCGAGCTGTCGCGCGAGGGCGGCCTCGCCCAGCGCGGCGCGCTCCCAGGCGACGTAATCGGTGTATTGCCAGGCCGGCGCGAGCGAGGCATCGAGCCGCGCCGCCGGATCGGCATCGGCCGACCGGCCGGCGCGCGCCGCGTAGGCGCGCGACAGCGCGTCGAGCAGCACGTTGACCGACCAGCCGTCGGCCACGATGTGATGCAGCACGATCAGCAGGCGATGCGAATCGGGCGCGACACGCAGCAGGTGCGCCCGCAGCAGCGGCCCGGTTTCGAGATCGAACGGCGCCTGCGTGACTACACGCGTCAGGCTGTCGAGCGCCGCCGCGCGCGAGGCTTCGGGCAAGCCGTCGAACGCGGTGACGGGCAGCGAGATCGCCAGATCGTGGTCGATGACTTGAAGCGCCTCGCCCTCCTCGCCCAGTTCGAAACGCGCGCGCAGCACCTCGTGTGCGCGCACCACGTCGCCCAGCGCGAGCCGCAGCGCGTCGACGTCGAGCGCGCCGTCCAGGCGCAACTCGCCGCTCATGTTGTAGGCGGCGCTGGCCGGATCGTGCAGCCAGGTGAGCCACAGGCTGCGCTGCGCATCCGAGGCGACGGCCACCCGGCGCGCAGCCGCGTCGAGCGGCCTGAAATCGGCGCCGGCGGCCACGCTGCCTTGCGCGAGGCGCTCGGCGACGCGCGCCGCCGAGGCGCGCAAGCTCGGCGCGCTAAACACGTCGCGCGCCGTGTAGTCGATCGCCCAGCGCGCCTGCACCGCCGAGGCGAGTTGCACCGCGGCCAGCGAATTGCCGCCATGGGCGAAGAAGCTCGCCGAGCCGGCCGGCGAAGCCGGCAAGGCAGGCAGGGCCTCGCGCCACAGCACCGCCAGCGCGGCCTCGATGTCGGGATGTGCCGGCGGCTCGATATCGTTCGCCACCGGGGCCGAAGCCGCCTCGCCTTGTCGATCGACACGCTGCCCGTGCTCGAGCCACGCATAGGCGTCGAGCGAACGATCCTGCCAGCCGCGCACGCAGGCGGCGCGCTGCACCTTGCCGCTCGAAGTCTTCGGCAGGCCGCCCGGGTTCAGCAGCACCACCACGGCAGCCGGCTCCCCGCAGGCGAGCGCGACCGCCTCCGTCAGCGCGGCCGCGATCGCCTCGGGCGTCGCCAGCTTGCGCACGTTGCGCGATACCTCGGCCGCGATGCCGATGCCTTCCTGCCCGTTCAGTTCCACCGCGAAGGCGGCCACGCGGCCGCGCCGCACCAGCTCCACCTCGCGCTCGACGCCCAGTTCGAGATCCTGGGGATAGAGATTGCGGCCGCGCACGATCAGCAGATCCTTGATGCGCCCGGCCACGTACAGCTCGCCTTGGTGGATGAAACCCAGGTCGCCGGTGCGCAGCCAGGTGGCGCCCTCGCGCTCGACGAAGCTGGCCGCCGTGGCATCTGCTCGGCGCCAATAACCGGCCGCCACGCTCGGCCCGCGCACCAGGATCTCGCCGATCGCGCCATCGGCCATCACCGCGCCGCTGGCCCGGTCGACGATCTCGATCGCGTGCTCGCTCGGCACGCGCCCGCAGGAAACCAGCTCGGTGCCGTTCGCGTCCGCCTCGGCACGCCCGGCTTCGAGCGCCTCGACCGAGAAACCCGGCGCATGCGCGCCGCGCCCGCGGCCCACGCCGCTCACGTAGAGCGTGGCCTCGGCCAGGCCGTAGCACGGGAACAGCGCGGCCGGATCGAAGCGCTGCGCCACGAAGCGCTCGACGAAGGCGTCCAGCGTGGCCTTGCGCACCGGCTCGGAGCCCGAGAAGGCGAGCCGCCAGCTCGACAGGTCGAGCGCGGCGCGCGCCTCGTCGCCGATCCGGTCGGCGCACAGGCGATAGGAAAAATCGGGGCCGCCCGAAATGGTGCCGCGATGGCGCGCGATCGCCTCGAGCCAGCGCACCGGCCGTTCGAGGAAGAACTGCGGCGACATCAGCACCAGCGGAATGCCGCTGAACACCGGCTGCGAGAGCGTGCCGATCAGGCCCATGTCGTGATAGAGCGGCAGCCAGCTGACGAACACGTCCTCGGCCGTCACGCCCAGCCCTTCGCGGATCGCGATCTCGTTGGCCCACAGGCTGCCGTGGGTGACCATCACGCCCTTGGGCGTGGAGGTCGACCCCGAGGTGTACTGCAGGAAGGCGATGTCGGAAGCCGCGGCGCGATAGGGTTCGAAGGCGCCGACATCGATGCGCTCATGCTCGATCGCATCCATCTCGATCAGCGCGGCGCCGGGCGCGATGCTCGCGAAGGCCTCGCCGAGCTTGTCGGCCAGCGCGCGCGTGGTGACCACGAAGGCCGCCTCGGCATCGGCCGCGATCGCGGCCAGGCGCGCCAGGTGCTGGCCGCGCAGCGATTCGGGCGGATAGACGGGCACGGCCACCGCGCCCGCGTAGAGACAGCCGAAGAACGCGGCCACGTAGTCGACGCCGCTGTCCATCGCCAGCAGCACGCGGGCCGCCTGCGCACCGGCGCCGCGCTCGCGCAGCAGCGCGGCCAGCGCGGTGGCGCGGCGATCGAGTGCCGCGTAGTCGTAACGGGTGTCGCCCTGCGCGTCGACGGTCACCAGCGCGGTATCCGCCGCGCGCTGCCCGGCCAGCGCGCGCAGCCGTTCGATCATGTTCTCTGCCATTTCCGTACCTCGCCCTACCTTCATTGCCCCGCCGCGTCATGCGCGGCGTTTCCGGGCGCCATCGCGCCCGGCCCTCGTCTGGTCACGGCCGACGAATCCGATGAATCGGACAAGCGGCCGTCACTCCTCGCCGTATTCGTGATGCTCGTGGCTGCCGTGCGGCAGATGGCGATGCTCCTTGCCGTGCCAGGCCGGATGCGGCGCATACGGGCTGTCGGGCGAGACGATCTTGTGCTGCTGCCAGTGGCGCGCGCCGGCCTCGTCGGCGGCGGCCGGCCTCGACTGCACCACCACCGGCTCGGCCGCCTGGCGCTTGGGCGCGAAATCGGCGGCGATCACCACGTCGCGCGGCGCGTCGCCGAACGCGTTGCGCGCGGCCTCGGCATCCTGTTTCTGGCGTTTCAGGAACGGGCAGCGATCGTCGGCCGGCACGTTCGCGTCGTCGAGGAAGTACTGCTTCCATTCCAGATTGCCGGGGTCGCCGTGGAAACCGAGGTCCGGATGCGCGCCGATCTCGTCCCAGGTCTGCAGGCGCTTGCGCACCTGGTTGCGCGCCTCGCGACCGATCACCTTGTTGGTGATGGTGTCGACAAACACGCTGCGCGGCTGGAACAGCAGCACCATGCCGGGGCCGAGGTTGCGGCTGTGGCGCGCGCGGAACGACGGGCAGGCGCACACCACGAAGGTCTCCACGCCGGCGAACGAGAACTCCCAGGCGCCGTCCGAGGGCGGCGGCTGCTGGTCGGCCTTGGGATCGGGATCGACGTCGTGCAGGTGCTGCAGGATCTGCCAGAAGTGCTGGTGGTAGGTCTCGTGCGAGAGCGGTTCGGCGTCGGGCTCGAAGAAGATCGCGATGTTGTTCTTGCGATACTCCGGGCGCGACACCAGCTCCGAGAAGGTCTGCATGGTGGCGGGCAGCTCGGCGATGTCCTTGCCGTTCACGTAGCCGTAGAACATCTCGCCGCGCTTCTCGGCCATGGTGCCGAAGAAGCACGGGTATTCCGGGTGCATCACCTGCTCGCGCAGCGTCTCGTAGGCCGCGTCGAGCCAGGCCGGCGGGTTCGCCGCGGCGCCCAGCGCGCGGCCCGCGATGATGCGGCTCTTCCAGTCGCCCGGATCAAAGCCCTCGCTGCCCGGTGTCGCCACGTCGGTTTGCGGCATCACGTTGACCTCATCCTCGGTTGATCGCATTTCATATCCTTGTTCGTCGCCAGCGCGGGCGAACGTGCCGGGCCGCGCGGAATGCGCGGCCCACCAGTCAAGAGCGGACGGCGGCGCCCGCCCTCAGGCGGACGCGCCGGCCTTCGCGTTTGCATCGAGTTCGGCGACCAGCGCCTGCACCCAGTCGTTCGGGATGATCGGCTGGTGGTAGGTGCACTCGCCCGAGAGCACGGTCGAGCCGTGCAGGCGGCCGTCGGGGATCAGCACCTTGTCGCCGACGTTCATCTTCAGCTGCATGCCGACGTTGCCCCAGAACAGCATCTGCCCTTCCTCGATGGTCACCAGGCGGTGATCGTTGTGGACATGGGTGGTCGAGCACATCTCGAAGGGCTCGACGAAGGTCTCGCGATCGATGCCGGGGCATTCGACGTCGATGCGGTCGCTGATGCGATGCGCGAACTTGATGTAGTGGCGGATCGACGACAGCCACAGCAGTTGTTCGCCGAGGTCCCAGCGGGCGCGCTCGCAGAGCCGCTCGGCCGCGGCCGCGCCCTGCACCGCCTGCGTGTAGGCGGGCGTGCCGAACTGCGCGGCGATGGTCCGCAGCGCCTGCTCGAAGCGCGCCACCAGTTCGTCGGCACGGCGCGCGAATTCGCCCGGCTCGCGGCCGGCCGGCACCAGGTGCGCGCAGGCGCGTTCGAGCGCGGCACCGAAGGCCAGCCATTCGGCCTCGGCCGCGAAGGCCGCGCCGACCAGGCCGAAGGCGCGATCCGGGCGGCGGCCCAGCGCGTACAGCAGGTTGGCCTTGGCGGTGCTGGTCGGCAGGTAGAACTGCCAGTAGGCGTGCTGCTGGCGCGTCACGCCCACCGAGGCGGCCACCTTCTCGAGCAGCGCGTCGGACGGCAGGTCGCCCTGCAGTTGCGGGCGCAAGGATTCCGGCAGCATGTCGAGGAAGCCGCTGGCGGTGGCGCGGGCCAGCGCGCGGCGCTTGGACGGCGCCAGCGCCCAGCGCTGCACGGTGATGAAGCGCAGGCCTTCCTGCAGGTAGTCGTTGCGCATCAGGCGCGCGAAGTTCTCGCCCCAGAATGCCGTCTCGTCGTCGATGATGCGCTTCAGGCGCGCGGCCGCGGCGGCCGGCTCGGCCTCCAGCGCCTGTTCCTGCGACAGGTACTCGAAGGCATAGGCCTCGAGGAAGGGCACGATCTGCGCGCCGAACACCTGCACGTCGTCGCCGTAGAAGCCGCTGAAGTGCTGCCATTCCTCGGCGTCGGCGCTGCGCGGCAGGCGCGCCACGCCCAGCTCGTAGATCGACAGCAGGGTGCGGCCCGAAGCCAGCGCCGGCAGGCGGCTGACGTTGTGCATGCGCACCGGCTTCTGGAACTTCAGGAACTCGAAATCCTCCGGCCGCAGCGGGCGGCGGTGGAAGTCGTCCTCGAGCAGCAGTTCGCTGACATGCGCGCTGCGGAACGCGTGCGCGGCGGAGAACTGCTTGATCAGCTCGACATAGCGTTCGCTCTGGCCGACGAACGGCGAAAAATCAAATAGCAAAGGCATGGCTTGCGTCATGACGAAGGTTCCTGTGAAGAGATCTCGGAAGCGCGCGGGCGGCCAGGCGGCCGACGGGCGCGGAAAGAAGCCGGGAGTGCCGGCGAGCGGCATCGCGCGCGGCGAAGCGGCGCCGGGCGGAATCGCGTGAGCAGCGCGACGGCGATGCCGGCGGCGCGCTGAAATCGAATACCCGGCGCGAGGCGCCCGGGTGGACTGGACGAACTGCAATCGACATCGTCATGCACACGTCAGCGAGATTCATGTTCCCTCCATTGCCCGTGCGCGGCCGCGCCCAGGCATCGTTGGCGCCGCCGCTCAAGTCAACTGCACGACCCTCGCTTCGGCCCGAAGCTGTCGTACGCGGGTAAGTTATAAAAATTCACAATGCAAATCGGAATGATTCGCATTCTATGTTTCAATTTCACGACCACTTCGTGACCGCCGCTGTCACGCACACCCTCACTGCCGGTACACGCTCCCGGACCAACCGGGTGAAACCGCCCGGGCTAGCGGAGCGCCCGGGCTTGTTGCATGGCGGCGGGACCTGCCCGCCGCCGGGTGGGTTCGATCAGAAGTCCGAGCGAACCGTCAGCATCACGTTGCGGCGATCGCCGAACACGCTGTAGAAGTTGCCGGGCGGACGCAGGTAGTAGTCGCGGTTGAAGATGTTGTTCAGCGCGAGCGAGGCCTCGACATGCTTGTTGAAGCGGTAGCCGACCTGCGCGTTGAAGATCGCGTAGCCGCCCTGCACCACGCCGCGCGTGGTCTGCGTCTGGGCCAGCATGCCGCCGCCGACCGACAGGCCGCGCAGCTTGCCCGAGGAAAACGCGTACTTGGTCCACAGCTTGAACAGGTGCTTCGGATCGGTGCCTTCCGACAGATCCGCGGCGGCGTTCTCGTAAGCGGCATTCAGGTACGTGTAACCGGCATAGACGTTCCAGTTCTCGGTGGGCTGCCCGGTGACCTCGAATTCGAAGCCCTGGTCGCGCACCTTGCCGGCCGGGATCGAGAAACCGGGATTGTTCGGGTCGGCGACCGCGCGGTTGTTGTCGTTGATCCGGAACAGCGCCGCGGTGGTATTGAGACGCCCACCCAGGAAGCTGTTCTTCACGCCGATTTCATACTGCTCGCCGGTACGCGGCGGCACCAGGCTGCCGCCGACCTCGTTCGCGACCTGCGCGGCGAGGAAGCGCGAGAAGCTCGCGTAGGCCGTCGTGTTGCGCGTGATATCCCACACCAGGCCCACCGACGGCAGGAACTTGTGATTCAGGTTCACGTCGGTCTGCCAGTCCGCGACGGTCGGCAGCAGCGACTGCGAGCGTTGCTCGTAGAAGGCCTCGCGACCACCCAGGACCAGGGTCAGCGGGTCGAGCAGCTTGACGCGCGCCTGCGCGTAGAAACCGTACTGGACCAGGCGCGTATTGGTACCGAACGTGAACGGCACGTCGACCTTGCCGATCACGTTCGGATCGTAGAGGCTGAAGGTGCCGAGCGGGCCCGGGCCGGCCAGGGAGGCGTTGCCGCTGTAAGCCGTTTCCGACATCAGCGAGTAGTTGGCACCGACCGTCAGCGTGTGGGTGCGGCCGAACGCCTGGATCGGCCCGCTCACGTTGGTGTCGGCCCCGAACCAGTCGTAGGTGTTCTGCTGCCGGCGCTCGGTGTAGCGCGCGATGCCCGGGGCGAGTGCGCCCGGCCCGCTGTCGGCCTCGTCGGACTTCACGAATTCATGGCGATAGAACAGCGTGGTCTGCGACTTCCAGCCGTTCGAGAAGCGATGGACCAGGTTCGCGTTGACTTCCTGCAGCGAGTTGTACGCGTAGTTCCAGTCCGGCGCGAAGTTCTGCGAGAACGAGCTCGGCACGCGCGCGAACGGCGCCGGGCTGGTCGGGGTGGCGAACAGGCCCGAGGCGCCGTAGTCGAAGCCGGTATTGGTATTGACCTGGTAGCCAGCCGACATCGACAGCGTCGTGCGCGGCGTGATGTCCCAATCGATCGCGCCGTAGGCGGTCACCTCCTTGGTGCGCGCCCGGTCGATCGACTGATGCTGGTCGCTGCCGATCAGCACGGCGCGCCCGCGCAGCGTGCCGTCCTTGTTCAGCGAGCCCGTCACGTCGACCATCTGACGCACGCCGCCGAACGAGCTGACCTGCGTTTCGGTGCCGATGTGGAATTCCTTCTGCGGGCGCTTGCGAACCAGGTTCACCGTGCCGCCCGGCTCGCCGTTGCCGTCGAGCACCGCGTTCGGGCCGCGGATCAGTTCCACGCGGTCGTAGATGCCGAGGTCGAACTGCTGCAGGTACTGCAGGCCGCTGACGATCGACACACCGTCGAACTCGATGCCGAGCGCCGTGCCGCGAGCATGGTAGTAGGCCGTGCCGTCACCGTATTCGAACGCGCTCACGCCCGTCATGTTGCGCAGCGCGTCCTGGATGGTCGTCATGTTCTGATCGTCCATCCGCTGGCGCGTCAGCACCGAGACCGAGGCGGGAATCTCCTTGATGGGCACCGGCGTGCGACCGCCGATGGTGGCATTGCGCGATGAGTACGAACCGCTGTCCTCGGTCGTCGCGTCGGCCTCGGCCGACACCGACACGGTCGGCAGCGCCGTGCTCTGCGCCGTGCTGGCCGCCTGCTGCGCGTGCGCCGCGCCGGCCCAGGTCGCGCACAACGCGATCGCGATCGGCGTCAGCCGGATCGCCCCTGCCTGTCGATACGAAACGCGTCTGCCGCGTCGCCACACGTCCATCGAGATTCCCATTTGTTGATTGCGCTCCAAGTGTGGTTTCGTCCGCCGTCGCCCGGAACAACGACCCGGCGGCCGTTTGTAAGAATCACCGCATGCAGGCGAAATGCTGGCAATGCATTTCGAGATACGGTTGATCGCGTCCGGTCGGCCTACGCACCTTCCCCACGCCGGAACGCGAGACGGAATATTACCGATAACGATTCTCATTTGCAATTCATTTACGAACTCAAACACGATGAAATTGCCCTTGCGGACCGTGGTTTCCAATCGTTCGAATGCATCGGCGCCGCAGCGGAGAGGCGCGGCGTGCGCGAGGCGGCAGGATGCGGGGGGCGGCGCGCATTTCCCGGGCATTTCAGACGTATTTCTCCGGCCCTGGGCCCCGGATGCCGCATCGACGGAATTGCTTATCGAATGCGATGGCGAAACGATGCGCCGGCCCGATTACGCGCGGCAATTCGATGAATCGACGCAGCCACGCGCCCACCGGTGCGTCGCTGCGTGATAGGGAATGTGGGGAATAGCGCGGCGCGATCGGAACCGATCTCCGCGAGTCGGGGCACGGCACGCGCACGCCTCGACGGGCATGCGCGCGCCGCCCCGGCATCAGGTCGAGGTGGCCGTCTTGCGCAGCATCAGCGCGATCAGGTAAGGACCGCCGATCAGGGTGGCCACAAGGCCCGAGGCCACCTCCTCCGGAAATACCAACTGGCGGCCCAGCCATTCGGCGAAGGTCATCAGCAAGGCGCCGATCATCGCCGCCACCAGGATCTGCGAGGCGGGCCGGCGCGCGCCCGAGAAGCGCGCGATATGCGGCGCGATCAGCCCGACGAAGGACAGCGGGCCGACCAGCAGGGTCGAGGCGGCGGTCAGCACCGCGGCCAGCAGCAGGATCAGCAGGCGCGCGCGCCCGACCGGAATACCGAGCCCCCCCGCCACGCCGGCGCCCAGGCCGAGCGTCTCGATCCAGCGGCTCATCAGCGGCGCGCAGACCAGGCCGAGCAGCGCGATCACGGCGGCGGCGTAGGCGATCGGCGCCTGCACGTAATAGGTCGAGCCGACGATGAAGTTGAGCAGCAGCCCCACCCGCGAATCGCCGCTCGACATCATGGCGCTGACCACCGCCTGCAGCAGCGCGCTGATCGCCACGCCGATCAGCAGCAGCCGCTCCGGCGCGAAGGCCACGCGCGAGCCGAGCCACATCAGCACCGCCAGCGTGACCACCACGCCCACCAGGCAACTGAGGAACAACATGCCGGGCCCGGGCGTGACGCCCATGAACAGCGCCACCACCAGGCCGAGCATGCCGCCCGAGCTGACGCCGAGCAGGTCCGGGCTGGCCATCGGATTGGCGGTGATGCGCTGGATCAGGGTACCGCCGATCGCCAGCAGCACGCCGGCCGCGGCCGCCGCCACCGTGTGCGGCAGGCGCCAGAACATGATGGCGCGGATCTGCTCGAGATCGCCGATGCGCCAGCCGTCGACCGTGCGCGTCACGCCGAAGCTGAGCGCCAGCACCACCACCAGCGCCAGCAAGGCCAGCGGCAGGCGGCGCGCGAGCCGCGCGGGCGCCGGCGCGGCGATGCCGGCCGCGTGCAGGTCCGGCTGGGCGCGCAGGCGCGGCAGCAGGAACAGCAGCAGGGGCACGCCGATCAGCGAGGTGACGGTGCCGGTCGGCAGCAGATGCGCGGAGAACAGCTCGGCGGACGACACCACGCGCACCAGTTCGTCGGTCAGCCACAGCAGCGCGGCGCCCAGCAGCGGTGCCCAGACCAGGCGCTGGCCGAGCCGGCGCGCGCCGGCCAGGCGCGCCAGGGTGGGCGCGGCCAGGCCGACGAAGCCGATCACGCCGACCGTCGAGACCACCGCCGCGGTCAGCACCACCGCCACCAGCAGCGCCACCACGCGCGTGCGGTGCAGGCCGACGCCGAGGCTGCGCACGGTCGAGTCGCCGGCATCGAACACGCCGAGCGGACGGCGCAGCAGCACGGTCACGATCGCGCAGCCGAGCACCGCCACGCCGAGCATGCGGCTCTCGTGCCAGCCGGTCTGGTCGAGCGCCCCGCCGCCCCAGATCATCAGGCCGCGCAGCAGCTCGAAGTGCGCCATCGACAGCGCCAGGCTGATCGCGCCGCAATAGAGGTTGACGATCATGCCGGAGAGCACCACCGCGAGCGGCGCCATGCGCTGCCGCGCCGACAGCGCGAACACCGCCAGCATCGCCAGCAGCCCGCCCGCCAGGGCGATCACGGGCCGCCCCGCCACCAGCCAGGACGGGCCCCACAGATCGGCGACGATCAGCGCGAGATAGGCGCCCGGGAACACGCCGAGCGTCATCGGCTCGGCCAGCGGATTGCGCAGCACCTGCTGCGCGAGGGTGCCGGCCAGCGCCAGCGCGCCGCCGCACAACAGGGTCATGGCGATGCGCGGCAGCATGCTGTCGCGCACCAGGATCTCGCGCAGGTTGTGCGGATCGGGGGAGCTCAGCGCCTGCCAGAACGAGGCGCCGTCGAGTTCGGCGCGGATGCCGAGGATCGCCAGCAGCAGCGAGACCGCGATCATCGCGCCGATCACCCACCAGCGCGTATCGCGCGGCGCGGCCTGGCGCGGCAGGCTCATCAGGTTACGCAACACCGCCGCCTCCCGCCTCGATCGTGCCCAGCGCGGCGTCGATCGCCCGCGCGAAACGTTGCATCGACACCAATCCTCCATACGGCGCGATCACCGGCAGCTCGGCCACGCGGCGCTCGCGCACCGCCGGCAGCGCGTGCCAGATCGCATTGCCGGCCAGGCCGGCACGGGCCGGCGCCTTGACCGGGCCGACCAGCAGCACGCTGGCCTCGGGCACCTCGGCGAGCCGCTGCAGCGGCACCAGCGAATAACCGGCCTGGGTCGGCCAGACCGGCCCGCCGTCGCGCGGATGCGCGGCATTGCGCACGCCGATCTTGTCGAGCATCTCGTCGAACAGGCTGCCGCGGCCATAGACGCGCAGGTGCCGGTCGTCGACCAGGTCGGCCACGATCACCGGCTTGCCGAGCCGCGCCGGCCGGGCGGCGAGCCCGGCGCGCACGGTCTCGATGGTGCGCTCGGCCTCGGCCACCAGCTCGACGGCGCGCCGCGGGCGGCCGACGCGCGCGGCCAGCTTGCCGGTCTCGTCGCACAGATCGCGATACGGCGTCTCGCTGGTCATGTACTGGCTCAGGATGATGGTCGGCGCGATCCGCTGCAGGATGCGGATCGCCGGCGCGTGGCCCGGCGTGAGCACCAGCAGGTCGGGCTTGAGCGTGAGCAGCACCTCGAAGTTCGGCTGGTACAGCAGGCCGACGTCGGCAATGCCCGGCGGCAGCGGCGGCTCGACGATCGAGCTGCGATACCAGTCGGGCAGCGTCACGCCGATCGGCACCACGCCGAGCGCGAGCAGCGTCTCGGTGAGTTCCCAGTTCATGGTGACGATGCGCGTCGGGATCGCGGTGGATTCGGCGGCGCCGGAGGCAGGATCGACGGCGGCCGGTGCCGCGTGCAGCATGCCGGGCCGCGCCAGCGCGGCGGCCGCGCCGTACCAGCAGGCGGCGATGCCGGCGCCGCCATGCCAGAAGCTGGGGCGCCGCAGGTAGCCGTCGGGCGGCCCGACCAGCCTGGCGGACGCGTCGGCGAAATCGACCTCGACGCTCTGCGTGGCGCGCATGCCCAGCGCCTCCCAGCCGCGCGTGCTGACCGTCACGCCGGGTTGTCGCATCGGCACGGCGGCGAGGCGGTCGTGGCCGGCTTCGTCGAGGCAGGTGAGCAGGGCGGTGTCGACGCAGGCCGCGCCCGAGCACCAGGCCTTGGTGCCGGTGAGGCGCACCGCTGCGCCTTCGCCCTCGCGATGCGTGACGCGTAGTTCCTGGCCCGGCATGCGCGCCGCCCACACGGCCAGCAGCCCGGGCTCGGGCTCAAGTTCGGGTTCGGGCTGATTCCCGGCCGGCTGCGCTTCGAGTTCGGCCAGGATCGCATCGGCATCGGCATGGGCCTCGTAGAGCTTCACCAGCGGCAGGTCGTGGGCGAAGCTCAACGAGGCCCATGCCGATGCCGAT